>JAFYFU010000011.1 GCA_017543595.1 Ruminococcus sp.
AAGAATTATGTTGTATGCAACGGAGAACTCTACGGATTTGAGAAAGTAAGAGATAATCTTATTGAAAAAGGCTATAAATTTCAAAGCGATTCCGACTGCGAAATCCTGCTTCCCTTATATAAAGAATACGGTACGGATATGTTCGCAAAGCTTGATGCGGAATTTGCCTGCATTATATATGACGGAGAAAACGATATTTTTATTGCTGCCCGTGACCCGATTGGAATACGTCCGCTTTATTACGGATATGCCGAAAACGGAGATATTGTTTTTGCGAGTGAACCGAAAAATCTTACCTGCATATGTGATAAAATAATGCCGTTTCCGCCGGGACATTACTACAAAGACGGCGAATTTGTCTGCTATGAGGATATTGCCGATGTCAAGGAAATTTGCCATGACGATTTGGAAACTGTTTGTAAAAATATCCGTGAGAAATTGGTAAACGGTATAACAAAAAGACTTGTTGCCGATGCAAAAGTAGGATTTCTGCTTTCGGGCGGTCTTGATTCTTCTCTTGTGTGCGCTGTTTCCGCAAAAAAAAGCGAAAAGCCCATACGCACTTTTGCAGTCGGAATGAGTACGGACGCAATTGACCTTAAATATGCAAAGACGGTTGCGGATTACATAGGCAGCGAACACACGGAAGTAATCATAACTGAAAAAGATGTCCTTGATTCCCTCGAAGATGTTATAAAATTGCTTGCAACATATGATATTACAACTATCAGGGCAAGCATGGGAATGTATCTCGTCTGCAAGGCAATACATGAACAGACTGATATCCGTGTTCTGCTAACAGGTGAAATATCAGACGAATTATTCGGCTATAAATACACGGATTTTGCGCCCTCGGCAGAGGAATTTCAGAAAGAATCACAAAAGCGTGTGCGTGAACTTCATATGTATGATGTTCTGCGTGCTGACCGCTGTATTTCCGTGAACTCCCTTGAAGCAAGAGTACCGTTCGGCGATTTGGATTTTGTAAGATATGTTATGTCTGTTGACCCCGAAAAGAAACTCAACAAATACAACAAGGGAAAATATCTTCTGCGCCATGCGTTTAAGGGCGACTGGCTGCCTTATGATATACTCATGCGTGAAAAGGCTGCGTTTTCCGATGCTGTCGGACATTCAATGGTTGACGATATAAAGGCATATGCCGAGAAATATTACACACAGGAAGAATTTGAAGAAAGAGCAAAACTCTATAAATCTCCTGCTCCGTTCACAAAGGAATCGTTGCTTTACCGTGAGATATTTGAAAAATATTATCCGAATCAAAGCGAAATGATTGTTGATTACTGGATGCCCAATAAGGAATGGGAAGGCTGTAATGTAAATGACCCGTCTGCGAGAGTTCTTTCAAACTACGGCGCAAGCGGAATATAATTGTTTAATAAGTTTAATAAATAAATCGGGGCGGACTGTATGTCCGCTCTTTTTATTTGAACAGGAAAACAGCCCTGCATAATGCAGAAATAAAAAAATAAATAATTTGTATTGCAATATTTTTTGCTTTGTGATATAATATTAACAGTTTTCATTTGAGAATTGGATTGAAACATTATCTGCTGACTGAATTTGTCAAAATAATTGAACGAAAGAGGGAATTTGAATGAGTAAACGTCTGTGGGTAGGCAAAGACGATATACCCGAACCGCTGAAAGGGGATAATCTGATAATTGTCCCCAATTGTGCCGAGGCACTGTCACTCCTTAAAAACGGAACAGATATTGCGGTTAATCTTACTTCCGTACTGATTGAATATCCGTCATGCGACTCTGATGCGTGGGAATTTATTGATTTTATAGAAAAGGGAAATAATTATATTTTTTCAATTGCGGTACTTTTGGTAACGGATTTTTCGCATGAGGAGGCGGATTCCGTTTATCTCGGCAATACTGCCGTTGATGTGATTTGCCGTCCGATTTCCGCCACTGTGCTGAATCAACGCCTGCAAAATGCCGAAAAGCTTGCAAGTTCCGTTTCGTTTGCCGAATTTGCACGAATGTTAAAAGTTTTACCTGCAAATATTTATCTGAAAGACGGAAGCGGACGTTATGTATTTTCTTCGCAGACATGGCATCATCTCAATACTGGAGATGACCCCAACTGGACAATCCGTGGAAAGACAGATGTTGAAATCCGCAAGGACAAGGAAAACGCTATGCGTGCATATGAGAGTGACCTTAAAATCCTCCGCACAGGCAAGGGAACTTCATATATAATTGAGGAAAATGACGGTGAACAGGAGTTTTTACAGCTTATCAAAGAACCGCTGTTCTTTGAGGACGGTCGTGTGCGTGGCATAATAGCCCTTATTAATGATGTCACGGAGCAGGAACTTCTCAGGCGCAAACTCAGGGAACAGTCTGTGCGTGACCAGCTCACAGGGCTGTACAACCGCACATACCTTGATGAATATATTCACGGTCTTACAGGTGAGGAGTCATATCCGCTCGGTATTTTTTCCGCCGACTGCGACAGACTTAAAACAATTAACGATACTTACGGGCATATGGTCGGAGATGCGTATATTCAGCTTTGCGTCACAATGCTGAGGAGTGTTCTGCCCGAACGCAGTGTAATATTCAGGCTTGGCGGTGACGAATTTGCCGCATGTCTGACGGACACATCAGCAGAAGAAATGGAAAATCTCGTTGAGGAAATGCATGATTCATGCCATACCTATACAGTAAAGGATTTTGAACTCAGTGTTTCAATCGGATACAGCCTTGTCCGCAAAAAAGGCGACAGCATTATTGACGGCATTAAGCAGTCGGACAGCGATATGTACAGAAACAAAAGAAATAAAAGAAAAAATATTTAACAGGAAGTGATAAAATGTCGCAGAATGCGAAGCGTGGATTTATGCCGACAGATGAACGGGATTTCAGCGAAAAAGCCCTCCCGAAACTCAGAAAAGCAGCCGAGGAAGTTTATTATCTCCTGAACAGGGGTTATCCCGTAACGCCTGTTACAAGATTTATAGGCGACCATTATCAGCTTTCCGAAAGACAGAGGCTTTCCCTTGCAAGAACTGTTTCACCAAAAGAAAATATAATTTCACGCAAAAGCAGAGAAGTTAAAAATATCAGCGGAAGAACTATTTACATTGACGGCTTTAATGTGATTATAGGTCTTGAAATAGCCTTTTCGGATTCAATGCTTTTTGGGTGCATGGACGGAACTGTAAGAGATTTGGCAGGACTTCACGGCACATACCGTCTTATTCCGCAGACGGATTCCGCCGTTAAAGCGTTGTTGTCGGCAATGGAAAAACTCGAAATACAAAAAGCCGTGATATATCTTGACAAGCCTGTTTCAAATTCGGGACGGCTTAAACAGCGGATATATGAATTTGCGGAAAATATCGGCTTTGAACTTGATGTGCAGACGGAAAACCCCGTAGATGCAATTCTTAAAACAAAGCCCCTGATTGCATCGGCTGACGCAATAATTCTTGACGAATGTAATGAATGGTTCAACCTTGCAAAATATATCATAGACACGCAGACAGGGGATTATCCCTATATTAATATAGTACCCGAAACCGACAGCTTATGGGAAAATTAATAAAACAGAAACAGCCAATGTGAATTAAATCGCATTGGCATTGTTTTTATCCGACAAGTTTATAAAATTATTGATAATCAATAAAATAAAATGTCGAAATTTGTGAAATCATACGAAGCTTTTGAAAAATGTCCAAAAACACAGGGTTTTATGACATTACTATACAGAAGATTAAAAAAAGATGTGATAAACCAATGAATAACGAACAGTTCGATACGACTGCACGGCTTTATTACAAGTCAATATATAATTATTGCCTTGTGCGTCTTGATGACTGCCATGCGGCGCAAGACTGTACGCAGGAAACCTTTCTTGTATTTTATCAGAAAATAAACAGGCTTAGTGAGGATAATATAAGGGGGTGGCTGTACAGAACTGCCGATAATATAATTAAAAATTATAAAAGAAAATCATTTGAAACAATAAGCGATGAGGAAGCAGATAAAATATATACCGTTGATGTGTATTCGGAAGATATCCCGTTTGGTGAAATCTTAAAGCCTCATGAACTGAAAATGCTTACGGAACATTACATAGACGGCTACGACATAGGACAGGTAGCCGAAAAAAACGGAAAATCAACAGAATCTGTATATAAAATGTTTCAGAGACTTAAACTTAAACTCAAAAAATATTACCCGAAAGGAGATGAAAAAAGTGAACAAAAATGAAAAATCCATAATTTCACTCCTCGAAGATAAAAATATAATCATTCCCGAACTGCCCGAACTTGAAAAAATGCTTTCGGACGAACTTGCAAAGGATTCCCCCGATTTTGACCTTGTTGACGAAATAACCGAACTTATCATAGAAATAAGAGGAAAAGACAACAGTATCAATACGGAAAAAATGATAGATGATATAAAACATCGTTCGGTTAAGCACAGCCGTAAAATTATCAGGTTCATTCTGACGGCTGCCGCATCACTGGTGATTATGGGAAATATAATAACGGTAAACGCAAAAGGCGAGAGCTTTCTTGCCGTGATAATGAACAAGACTCAGCATGACGTAAATTTTGACTTTAAAGATGACCGCCGTTTTGACGGCGAAGGTTCAGGGAGATATGACCCCTACGGAATAAAGAAACAGTGCGAAAAATATGGATTTGTCCCCGAAGCACCGATGTATCTGCCTTCAAATCTCAATTATTACGTTTCGGACAAGACGGATATGAAAGACAGCAAAAGCGGTTACTTTAAGTTCAGGTTTGCAAGCCATTCGTCAAGTTTCACAGCTTTGTACTTTATATATGACGACCCCGAAAACATGGACGAAATAGGCATAAAAAACAAAATGAAAGATTACAGGGAAGTGACGGTAAATGACCATTCCGCAGTATTGGGAACGTATCTGACAGATTCAGGAAATGAATTTTGCGGTATTACCTATCGAAAAGGAAACGTTGTTGCAAATTTTTTCTTTGAACAGATAAGCGATGACGAAATAGATAAAATAATACAGTCAATTGAATAAATATTATAGCAAAGGAGTAATTATTATGAAAAAACTTATATCACTTTTATCTGCAATTGCAGTTGTTATGACGGCAAGCTGTTCAACTGCCTCTGCTGACAACAGCATTGACCTTAAACAGCTTGCATCATCTCTCGGTGCTGATACGGATTATATAAATATTCCCGACAAATTCTACAAAAATGAATACTATGACGAACTTGAAAAGCAGGGGCTTTACAATTCTCCGAGCTATCAGCCGATTGTAAGCACAGATGTATCCGATATGCTTGCCTCGAAAATGTCAGGTTATTACAGTGACAGCAGTCTCGGAACTTCAATACTTGAAATTCTCTCTCATAACGGAGCGATTGCTCCTGCCGATTTGAAAGCGGGAGCAGGCTCTCTCAGCGAAATAACCGAATATGACGATATAAAGGAAAGCATTGAATATTACTCGACAGAAAGGAAAAACAGAGCTTTTTATCTCTCACACGGCTATCTTCTCAACCGCAAAAGCAACGGCGAAAGAGTAGATATGCTCCTTGATATGGCTGAAAAATGCATGAAAGAAAATAAATATTTCCTGATAATGTACAGTTGCTATATGAACGGCATGGGAGATTTGAACGTCAGCAAAGATGACAGCGGATATTCCATAGACTACAAAAAAACAGAATCAACGCATATACAGCAGACACATTCCTCGGCAGGTATAGGCATAACCGATGGAAACTGGGAATTTGAAGGAAAAATTTATGACAAGTGTGTGCTTACAGTCGATAATCTTGCGGAAAAAGGCTTTTCGGAGGATACCTGCCTTTATATAAATTCCCGTACAAAAGAATTTTATGTTCCTGCATTTGCAAAAAGCGCACAGGGAGAACTTCATGTTATATCATTTGACGATACCGATATGCTGAATTTCAACGGCTTAATCAATCCGACCGAAAATTATCCGATAAATGATATTGACTATATAACAGCGTCTTTTATGAGTGATGCAAGGAGAGTGACAAGAAATGTTACTTCCGTTGACAAGGACGGAAAAGAAACAGCTTACAAAAACAAGGAAAATGATAATTATTATGATTCTTCAAAAGACCATTTCTTCCTCAAAGGCGACAAAGTAGAGGTTGATTTTATAAATGACAATGATTCAGGCGTTTATTTCGGGCTTGATGACAAGGACAAATTTGTGGATATAAGCATGACCAAACAGGACGGAACAGTAAATATGGACGGAGGTGCTTTTAAACTTACAAGAAAAGTAACCGATGACAATGTCTACCACAAACCGACTGACCCGCTTTGTTTTTCAATGGGAATACGCTATTATGACTATGAGGACGCACCCGCTGACAGGCGTATGTGGGATTTCAGCGGAGATATTGCGGAAGATATAACGCTTACTCCTGCGGAAAACGGTTTCTATGCCGAATCGGAAGGAAATATCAGCCTGCGCTGGAATATGCGTGACTATTCGGGTACAAGAACGGAACTCAATACATACCCTGAATTTGATGTGATAAAGCCGAAATCGGCAGGGGGTACAGTTTCACTTTCGGGAAATAAAGTCTTTATAAGCCTTAAAGACGATAAGCCCTGCGTATTTTTCGACAGTGACGGTGACGGGGTTTTTGACGATGAATTTTCAAGAGGTGACGCAAACTGTGACGGAAAAATTGATGCGGCAGACGCTTCTTTCGTAATGGAATATTATGCAAAAATGGCTGTTGTGCCAAAGGCAACGGAAGAATACGAAAAAGACGAATATGTGATTTCTCCGTATTATGACTACAATGATGACGGAATTATTGATTCTACGGACGCATCGGGAATACTTGCCGAATATGCCAAATCTTCAACATAACCAAAAAGCCTGCTGAAATATGCAGGCTTTAAAATTTTTAAAATATAAAAAATAACTTGTATCAAGATATTATCCAAGATACTGTTTGTAAAAAAAATTGAAAAAACTATTGACATTTGCATTTAAATATGGTATAATAGTAAGCATTATAGGATATAGAAAATTGTGTGGCAAAAGAGTTTGTTTTGCTGTTTATTCATATTTTTAACATTTGGACAGTTGATACTGCCCGATTGACTATCCAAAAAAATCAAGCGGGCATTGAAATGTCCGCTTTTATTTTACAAAAAAATTATGAATTAGGTATAAGATTTGTGAAAAAAGGAGACGCCTATGGAGCATATCAAAAAATTAATGCATTTAATTTATGCTAAAAAGCGAAAATTAACAGTCATTTCCGCTGCTGCGATTGCCGTCTATATAATATGCATGGTGGGAATTTTCCCGTATTCAAGCAGTTGGGAGACTGTTTCAAATGAGCTTACAATTGTCCATAATTCGGTTGCAATTGAAGAACCCGATTGGAACCATACGGGTCAGGAAATGGCGGGACGTTCAGAACCCGGAATGAGTATTCCAAAAAATCCCCGTGGAGTTAATAACGGAAATACAGACCTTTATATCAGACTGACAATGACAGTGAAAACAGAAGATTTTGTTTCGGAAAATGATTCCTATGAGCAGGCTTTTTCTGACCCTGACAGGCGTTTGAACCTGATTCTCCATGCACTGACGCTTTCAGACGGAACAACACCTCTTTTTAATATGGATACTTCATCGGAAAATATCTCAAAATGGACAATTAAAGATACAGGCTGTAATAATACAAGATTCGTTCTGGAAGAAGATTCATCGCAGGAAACAGAAAATCAGCGTGTTTTTTATTTTTACTATAAAGAAGAAAATTCAGATAATATGTGTGTTGTCGGTACAGGCGAATCCGATAAAAAAACCGCCGATTTGTTTAATTATGTGAAAATTCCCATATACAAGAGAGAATATCTCGGAGTGTTTGACCAAAAATACAGTATCACCGTGCAGGCAGAGGGAGTTCCCGTTACAGACACTCAGCCTTTGACTGTCAGACAGGCAAAGGACAAATTTAATTCATGACAAAGGAGTTGAAAAAATGTTAAGAAATATAAAAAAACGTCTTGTCGGCGGTTTTATGGCTGTTGTTATGACAATATCAAATGCAACGCCGTTCAGAACCGTGCCGGCAGATTTGGAAACAGAAGATACAACAACAGAAATTGTTACGGAATCGGAAACGGAAAACCTGACGGAATCTGAGACAGAAACAGAAACCGAAACAGAGACAGAAGATACAGAACTTTGTCATCAAAGCTTTGAACTCCGCCCAAATGATGAAGAATCTGAAAAAACAGTCACGCTTCAGGGGCTTATGCCTGAGGGCGCAGAGGCAACTGCCGTTGATGTTTCGGAAGAACATGAGGGTATAGCCGCCTATGACATCACAATCACGGACGGAGAAAAAGAATATCAGCCGAATGAAGAAAATCCCATTCTTGTTGAGATTTCCGACCCGTCCATTCCTGAGGACGGCAATATCGAACTCTGGCATATCAAAGATGACGGCGAAAGAGAACAAATTTTTGATTTCACCGCAGAAGAAGGAAAAATAAGCTTTTATGCAACGGGCTTTTCCGTGTATGAGATTGTAAAGCCTATTCAACAGCAGGATTTGGGCTTTTTTGATTTGCTTGCCGAACACGGAGATGAGGGATTTTATGTTTCGTTTCTGTTTGGCGGAAAAGACAAGCCGGGATTTCAACCAGCAGTTGCTAACAACGGTCAGTTTTATTTAGACGGTACATCAAAAAAAATAAACAATCAAGGTGATAGAAAAGGAATAGGACTCACCCAAAAAAATGTTAAAGATAATGCAGTTAAGATGTATTTCGACAGGGTTGAAAATACAAATAATAATTTTTATCTTTACATAAAGGAAAACGATGCATCTTCTCCAAAATACATTAAAATGTACACGGGTATAAACTTTGGAAATAATGGTAGCAGTAATGCTTCAAGGTCAGCATTAGACTATGTGGAAACTGAAACAGAAGCAACAGCATTTGTTTTAGAAAAAAATAGTACAGATAATCAATGTAAAATCTATGCAAAATTAGATGATAATCAAAATCATTACTGGGTTTCTGACTTTAATAATCCTGAAACTATTGTAGGATATAAATCCGGTTCAAACAATAATGCGTGGATAACTGTGCATGGTTTGACAGATGACCCCTACAAGCTTAACGACAAAACCTACGGCTTGATGAACTATAACGGCGGTACAATGGGCTATGCGCTTATGGCTGACACAGAATCAAAATATTACGCACAGCTTTACCAGCTTATCACCCGCAGCGAGGAGGACATATCTGCCGAGCCGAATGTTCTGTATGTTCCGAATAACAGCAATATTACTTTATGGACGTTTGAATCTGTCAGGGAGGATATATATCATCTTTCCGCAGAAACCGCCGGCGGAAAAAAATATCTGAACATAGAAGAAACAACCTCCAATTCCAATGAAGGAACTATTCAGAACGGCATTTCGATTTCCGACACTCCGCAGGAGATTCAGGTTATACCGAGTGCGGACGGCAAAATTACGCTTAAATCAGGCAGTTATGCCGTTGCATACAAATCAGATAATGAAAAAAGTCTTTTCTGGACGGAAACATATAATCAGAATGATACTGCCCAGCAGTTTACATTTGTCAAAGTTTCCACGGTAGAACCCGAAGATGTAATGACGTTTTCGGCGAAAAAAGTCAGCGTTTCGTCTGTAAAAGATGATACAAATGTAATTTTATATACACGTGTATGGCATGAAGCAGACAAAGTTTATTATTTCTATGCAGTTGACCATGACGGTACGCTGTATCCCATTTATGAACGTGGCGACAACATCATGTGGAAAGATGACCGCATTAATTCGCTGTTGTGGAAATTCACGGAATACTACTGGGAGGACTCAACCCCCGAAAACCCGAAACCAAACGGATATTATGAACTTTATAACCCCTATTCAAGAAAATATATTGCTCCGCAGATTGTGGGCAATCAGGTGCTTGATTCCAAAAAAATAGGTATAAATCTCAACGGAAGAAAAGCAGGGGATTACTATACGACAATTCTTGCATGGGACGACCCGAACTACAAATATGCAGGCTTAAAATATGAAAAGATTCCCGGCACAGACAATTATCATCTTGTATCCTGTCCAAAATCGGAAGCAAGTACATTTTATTTTGCCGTAGTGAGTCCGCCCGAAAGCGACCTGACGGTTGTTGAAACACTTGACAACAGCAAATACGGCATTACTATGAAAATGATTGACTATCCGTCACGTAATTATCAAAAAAATGTAATCGGTTATGATAACACGGATAACGAATACAAGCAGGGCTTATTGACAACAGACCTCAAAGATAACGGATATCCCAATGCTACACACGAAATTGGCGGTGAATTTCATTCACTGAAAGAATTGTTTATTGATAATTCTTCTTATGCTAATTGTACTGTTCAAGATGTAAATCATCTTTTTATTAAAAGTATTTACGATGCAACGGGTTATTTTGAGTTTGACAGTTGTCAGAATTTCGCATCGCTGAAAGATTCAAACGACGGTAATTTTACAGTTTATAAAGAACTGGGAACTACCGAATCAGGTAATGCAGTAACAACAAGAATGCATGGACAATTTTTACCTTATAACACCATTACAGATAAAATTGTTTCAACAAATTATCCTGCGAATTTTTATACTGCATTGGCGGATTATAAAAATCCAAATGTTGGTAAACTGTCACCTGATGACCCCCGTTATGGCGAAAAGCTTTACACAGTCGGCAATGAAAACCAAACAAACTATTATAACGGCATGGAGCTGGGAGCAAATTTCGTGCAGACCCCTAACGGACATGATGCATGGGGACATGATATTATTTTCGAGTTTACGGGAGATGACGATTTCTGGCTGTACGTTGACAATGAACTTGTAATTGACCTCGGCGGTATCCATTCAGCACTCGCAGGAAAGGTAAACTTTGCAACGGGTGACGTTGAAGTAAAAGGTGTATCTACAACACTGAAAGATTTATTTTACAAAAATTATCTTGGCAGAGATGGTCACACGGAAGAAGAAGCAAGGGCTTATGTAAACGAAATATTTACTGAAAAAGACGTAACGAGAGTTACAATCGAAAACGGAGTTGAAGTCGTCACACCGGGAAAAGGTTATGTGTTCAAAGACTATACTCCGCACAGCATGAAAATTTTCTATATGGAGCGTGGCGCAGGTGCTTCAAATCTGCATATGCGCTTTAACCTTACCGCTGTTGAAAAAGGTCATGTAACACTTTCAAAGAGTTTAACAGCAAAAAATAATAACGGTGAAGAACATGAATTTAACGTGGATTTCGAGGAGGCAGAATATCCGTTCCAGATTTTCTATCAGTTGGACGGTGCTGCTGCTAATGAATGGACACAGCTTACGGAAAATAACCCGGATAATCTTGTAAATGTAAAATATGTTAATTCTGAAAAGAAAATTCGCTACAAAGAAGCATATGTTCCACCAAATGTGCCATCAAGTTTAACAAGCGAACAAATTGCAAATTATACTTATGAAAATGTTTATTTCATCAATCCCGATAAGGCAATGTCAATAGCGTTTCCTGACAATACTATGAAGTATAAGCTGAGGGAGTGCGGAATTAATCCCGATGTTTACAACGAAATATCTATCAATGGTGAGAAGTTGGCATTTGACGAAAATCAGCCCAATGACAATATTCTTAAAAAAGCTTATACCATAGATTATATCATTGAACCAAGCGAAGTAGACAAAAGACCGCAGGTTGCTATCACAAATAATATTAACCCTCCGAGTCTTAAAACACTTACTATCAAGAAAAAACTGTTTGATA
>JAFYFU010000118.1 GCA_017543595.1 Ruminococcus sp.
AAACGGAACATATTTGATTAAATATTTTAATTAATTGGTTTTCCTGTAACATTACATCATAAAATTCCTGATAATATTTAGGATTATTTTTTTTAATAGTTTCGATATCATTAACTTCAATATTGTAACAACATATTTCTTTGCTGTAAAATTGAAATATATCGGCACAACCGTCACATGAACCGTTGTCAATAATTTTATCAAGAGAAGATATAGTTTCTTTGTTATTTTCAATAATCAGCCCGATTTTCTTAGTCAATTGCTTGTCAACTTTAAAAATCAGCAATTTTTTTAAATCTTCAAATCCAATATAATCTTCATATTTGGCTGTTCCGTCACAGAACAGAGAGAACGAGAAACCTGAATCTTCATCATCTGATATGTCTGTGTTGGCTATTGACGAATATTTGAACAGAACTTTTTTATCTGCCATTATTATCTTATGGAACCAACTGTTCTGGGGAAGAGTATAACGTCACGGATATTAGCCATACCTGTCGTGTACATGATAAGACGTTCAAAGCCGAGACCGAAACCGCCGTGAGGAACACTTCCGTATTTTCTCAAATCGAGATAATCCGAATAGAGGTCAAGATTCATGTTTCTTTCGTTCATAGCGGCAATAAGCTTGTCATAATCAGCCTCACGTTCGCTTCCGCCGATAATTTCGCCGACACCCGGAACAAGCAAATCAACAGCGGCAACAGTTTTTCCGTCAGGATTCTGTTTCATGTAGAAAGATTTAATTTCCTTGGGATAATCAGTTACGAAAACAGCTTTTTTGAAAACTTTTTCGGAGATGTATCTTTCGTGTTCCGTCTGCAAATCGCAGCCCCATTCAACGGGATATACGAAATTTTCGCCTGATTCCTGCAAAAGCTTTATAGCTTCCGTATAGGTAACTCTGCCGAACTCATGGGAGATAAGTTCTTCAAGTCTTGCTTTCAGACCCTTTTCAAAATGAGCGTCAAAGAAATTAATCTCATCGGGGCAGGTTTCGAGGAGTTTTCCGATAACATATTTAAGCATATCCTCGGCGATTTCAATAACGTCATCTAATTCCGCAAAGGCTACCTCGGGTTCGATGTGCCAGAACTCCGCAAGGTGTTTGGGAGTGTTGCTGTTTTCGGCACGGAATGACGGTCCGAAAGTATAAATCTTACCCATAGCCGTTGCAGCCATTTCGCCTTCAAGCTGACCCGAAACGGAAAGACCTGCTTTTCTGCCGAAGAAATCATTTGCATAATATTCTTCTTCGTTTTTGTATTCCTTGTCATAGCCTATTGTTGTGACCTGAAACATTTCGCCCGCACCTTCGCAGTCGCTTCCTGTTATGAGGGGAGTATTTATATATACGTAGTTGTTTTTCTGGAAATACTCATGAAGTGCAGCCGCAAGAACGGAACGTACTCTCCATACTGCATTGAAAGTATTGCTTCTGCTTCTGAGATGAGGAATAGACCTCATAAATTCAAGGGTATGACCTTTCTTTTGAAGGGGATAATCAGTGGGGCAGTCGCCGAGAATCTGAATATCTGCGGGGAGGGCGTTTATTTCCTTTGTGTTGTTTCTTCCCTCAACGATTTTGCCCGTAACTTTAAGGGACATACCCACACGGGGTTCTTTGTATTCCTGTTCGCCTTTATCAACGACAATCTGGATATTTTTGAGGGAAGTGCCGTCATTGAGTTCAATGAAAGCAACGCTTTTTGAATTTCTTGAAGTTCTGACCCAGCCGCAGACCGTAACGGACTGACCGATATATTTGTCAGATGAAATAATTTCCTTGATATCTGTGTGTTTCATAAAAAATCTGCCTTTCTGTTTTCTGGTAATAAATACAAAAACTCCCGTCCTGAGATACAGGACGGGAGATAAATTCACCCGTGGTGCCACCTGAATTACCGCAAAAGCGACCACTTTTGTCCGCTGTAACGTGCGGTCACGGCATCGCCTACTCGTATAAAAATACTTTCAGTCTGCTGCTCGGAAGTGTTATTCGCAGTGGCTCTGTTGCACGGCTCACACCGATACCGCACTCTCTGGGAACGAAATCCGCTGTTACTTCTCTCCGTCATAGCATTTGTTCATGTGATTATGTTTGCATTATATCATACTGTTTTTGATTTGTCAAGGGGTTTTTGAAAAAAATATAAAAAATTCAGTTTATGACTTTTATATAAAAATAATTACATTCTTTTTCGGGGGATTTGCTGTTTATGTTTACGATATCGTTTTTGTTGTCACGGTAGAGCGAGAACCATTTATTGTTTTTCTGCGATATTATGCAGTAATTCTTTCCCGATTTATATATCTTGAAACATTCCCAGAGGAGTAAATTTTCTGCATTGGCAAGGAGAATATCGCCGTCATTTGCTGAGAGCCATTTGTCATTTGCACAGAGAAAACCTATATAACCGTCCTCTGTTGCCCTGACACGGAGATATTCCCAGCTGTCGGCTTTTTTTACTGTACAGGAAACGGGTGCGTTTTCTTCTTCTATATTCACGGAGAAAAATTTATTGTTATGGATTGATTTAAGGGCAATTGTTTTGTCACGGAAAAGGCTTGAAACTTCTATGAGGGGAACGCTGAACTCCGAAAAATCGTGCATATAAATTTCATCGGGGTAGTTTTCGGCAAAATTTTTTATTATATTGTCAAGAAGAAAACGACAGCCCTTTGCATCAGAGAGCGACACAGCCGAATTATGTGCGGCATTGTTTCCGAAATCCTTTATCAGATTAAATAAGTTTGTGCATGATTTTGAGCAGTTTCCGTTTCTGTCAATAGTGCTTATGGAACGGCTGAGTTTCGGGGTTGTAAGTTTTTCGTTTGTTCCCATTGCCTGCTCCCAAAGCCCCATATCTATAAGCATGGTATTCACCATATGCTCAATGACCGAACGCATGAGAAAAACGGCAGGCGAGGCATATTCGTTTTCAAGGAGGAGGTCAACGGCTTTCAGCCTGTCATAAATGCTTTCATATTTATTCACAGAAATCATTCCTTTCACAAATACATTACTGACATCATACCATATTTTTTAACTGCGGTCAAGCGGTTTGAAGAAAATTTTTCAGGCGGGTATTGACAAAAATAAATATTTGTTGTAAAATAAATGATATGTATAAAAAATTGTAAAGGCGGTTACAGACAAATGGGTTTATTTAAAAGTGTTTTCGGCGCAAATGCCTACTCCAACAGGGAGCTTAAAAGAATCGAACCAATAAAGGAAAAAGTTCTCAAACTTGAAGAATCTTATTCAAAGCTTTCGGACACGGAACTTAAAGCCAAGACAAATGAGTTCAAATCAAGACTTGCAGCAGGTGAGACTCTTGACGATATTCTCCCCGAAGCTCTTGCAACTGTAAGGGAAGGCGCATGGAGAGTCCTTGAAAAAAAGCCTTATCCCGTGCAGATTATCGGCGCAATAGTTCTTCATCAGGGACGTATTGCCGAAATGAGAACAGGTGAAGGTAAAACCCTTGTTGCCTGTATTTCGGCGTATTCAAATGCTCTTTCGGGCAAGGGCGTTCATGTCGTTACCGTAAACGACTACCTTGCAAAAACTCAGGCGGAAGAAATGGGAAAAGTTCTCCGCTGGCTTGGACTTACGGTAGGCTGTATTCTCCACGGTCTCAACAACGACCAGAGAAGGGCTGCATATAACTGTGACGTTACATATGCGACAAACAACGAACTCGGATTTGACTATCTCCGTGACAATATGGTAACTCATAAGGAAGAACGTGTTCAGAGAGAGCCTAATTTTGCGATTGTCGATGAGGTTGACTCAATTCTCATAGACGAGGCAAGAACTCCGCTTATCATTTCGGGACGTGGCGACAAGTCAACTGACCTCTATGTTATTGCCGACCGTTTCGCAAAAACTCTCACTCCCACGACAGTCGTTGAAATGGACGACAAAGCCGACCAGGACGCCATAAACGAAACGGCAGACTATATCATTGACGAAAAGGCTAAAACTGCCACAATCACCCAGCGAGGCGTTAAAAAGGCTGAGGAGGCGTTCAGGGTTGAAAACCTCATGGACCCCGAAAATATGACGCTCCTGCACCATATAAATCAGGCACTCAAAGCAAACGGTGTCATGAGAAACGAAGTTGACTATGTTGTAAAAGACGGTGAAATCATCATAGTTGACGAGTTCACGGGACGTTTAATGCTCGGACGTAGATTCAATGACGGTCTTCATCAGGCTATCGAAGCAAAAGAAGGCGTTAAAATCAAGAGCGAGTCAAAGACCCTTGCCACTATCACTTTCCAGAACTTCTTCCGTCTTTACAATAAACTTTCGGGTATGACGGGTACTGCCATGACCGAAGAAGACGAATTTAAGGAAATCTATAAACTTGACGTTATCGCAATCCCGACAAACAGACCCGTTATCCGTATTGACCACAATGACCAGGTATACAGTACGGAAAAGGGCAAATATGCCGCTATTATCGAGCAGATTATAAAATGTCACGAAAAAGGACAGCCCATACTTGTCGGTACGGTATCTATCGAAAAATCGGAACTTCTTTCCGCTATGCTCAAAAGGCGTGGCATAAAGCATGAAGTCCTCAACGCAAAGCATCACGCAAAGGAAGCCGAAATTGTCGCTCAGGCAGGAAAACTCGGTGCGGTTACAATCGCTACCAATATGGCAGGACGTGGTACTGATATCATGCTTGGCGGTAATGCTGAATTTCTCGCACGTGCGGAACTCCGCAAGAGGGAAATCCCCGAAGAAATCATAACCGAGGCTATCGGTTTTGCAGATACCACCAATGAGGAAGTTATCGAGGCAAGAAAACTCTACCGTCAGCTTTACGATAAATTCAATGCCGAAGTAAAGGAAAAAGCCGTTGCAGTAAGAGAAGCAGGCGGTCTGTATATCCTTGGTACGGAAAGACATGAATCAAGACGTATCGACAACCAGCTCCGTGGTCGTTCGGGTCGTCAGGGTGACGAGGGCGAAAGCTGTTTCTTCCTTTCTGTCGAAGATGACCTCATGCGTATATTTGCGGGCGACAGGCTTGAAAATATGATGAAAGTCCTCAATGTTGAGGAAACTATGCCTATCGAGAGCAAAACCCTTACAAAGATTATTGAATCCTCACAGAAGAAAGTCGAGGGCAGAAATTTCAGCATAAGAAAGAACGTCCTCAACTATGATGATGTTATGAATACTCAGCGTGAGATTATATACAAACAGCGTTCGCAGGTTCTTGACGGCGAGGATTTGCACGAGAGCATACTCAAAATGATGGAGGATTTGATAACCAATACCGTAAATACTTACCTTGCAGATGAGGACGCAAAGGACGAATGGAATCTTGTCGGTCTGAAAGAATATTTCAACGGCTGGCTTACCACTCCCGAAGACCTTGATTTTGACGATGAGGAACTCGCAAAAGTCACAAAGGCTGAAATTATCAATGCCCTCAATGAAAAGTGCGGTGAACTCTATCAGGCTAAGGAAGAAGAATACGGAAAGGATATTATCCGTGAACTTGAAAGAGTTGTCCTCCTGCGTACCGTTGATACAAAGTGGATGAACCATATTGACGATATGGAAGAACTCAAAAAGGGTATCGGTCTGCGTTCATATGGTCAAAGAAACCCCGTTATCGAGTACAGATACGAAGGCTTTGAGATGTTTGACGCAATGGTTGATTCTATCCGTGAGGATACAGTCCGTGCGCTCCTGACCGTTAAGCTTCAAAAGAATCAAGCTCCCGAACGTGAGCAGGTTGCAAAGCCCGATGCTCCCAATGCAGGAGCAGGTGACGGAAGTTTCTCAGAAGAAATCCGTTCAAAGAAAATCGGCGACAATGACCCCTGTCCCTGCGGAAGCGGTAAAAAATATAAGAAATGCTGTAAGCTGAAAGAAGAAAAATAATTTTTAAGATATAAGGGGCAGTTCGCTGTCCCTTATTTACTGAAAAGCGCAAATTTGACGATTTTAAATAAGAGGAAAATTTGCGCCTTGTCATGAGAGTGAACGAAACGTAGTGAAGTGAACGAAATGACAAGCCTAAAAGCGCAAATTTGACGATTTTAAATAGGGGGCTCCCCCCATTCTAAATATAGGAGATAATATGCCATACAGTGTGTTTGCAAGATATTATGACGAACTTACCGCAAATATAAATTATAAGAAGCGTGCGGAATATTTTCATGAGATAATTAAGAGGTTTAACGTTACGGACAATAATATTCTCCTTGACCTCGCCTGCGGTACGGGGAGCATATCTTTTGAAATGTCGGAACTCGGATATGATGTCATAGGTGTCGATAATTCGGACGAAATGCTCGGAATCGCCCTTGATAAAAAATTTGACAATAATCTGAATGTTCAGTTTCTCTGTCAGGATATGAGGAGTTTTGAAATGTTCGGAACGATAGGAGTAACTCTATGCGTGCTTGACAGCCTGAATCACCTCGGAAGCATTGATGATGTCAGAAAAGTTTTTGAACGGACTGCACTTTTTGCAGAACCTGACGGGCTTTTTATTTTTGATATGAATACCGAATACAAGCATAAAAATATACTTTCGCAAAATATTTTCATTTACGAAACGGAAAACGTTTACTGCGTATGGGAAAATGAACTGAATGAAGAAAGCCTTGAAGTGAAAATAAACCTTGAATTTTTTGAGCGTGAGGAGAACGGGCTTTATTCAAGAAGTTCGGAAAGCTTTTCTGAAAGGGCTTACAGCCGAGAGAGCATAGAAAGAATCCTGAAAGATACGGGTTTTGAACTGCTTGCGGAATACGGTGACGACAGCTTTGAAAATCCGAAAGAGGACACCCAGAGAATTATATATGTCGCAAGGAATAAAAATACCCACCAGCTTTTAAGTTAATTAGGAATTAGAAATTCGGAATTAGGAATTAAGAGGAAAATTTGCGCCTTGTCATGAGAGTGAACGAAACGTAGTGCAGTGAACGAAATGACAAGCCTAAAAAGCGCAAATTTGACGATTTTAAATAGGAGTTTAAATTTTATGGGAAATTTATATAGGGCTATTTCTGCGGACGGTTCAGCTTTTGCCGCAGTAATTGACGCAAAGGATATGGTTTCGCAAATTGAGAAAATTCACGAAACATCGGCAGTCGTTACGGCTGCGCTCGGCAGGCTTTCAATTGCCGCCTCTCTCATGGGATATATGCTGAAAGGAGAGGACGACAGCCTTACTCTCAGAATAGACGCTGACGGTCAGACGGGTCAGCTTGTCGCAGTTTCCGACAGCAGGGGAAACGTAAAATCTTCCGTAAATAATCCGGTTGTCGAAATTCCGCTCAACAGCAAGGGAAAGCTTGACGTTTCGGGTGCAGTCGGAAAGAACGGCACTTTGTCGGTAGTAAAAGATATGGGTATGCGTGAACCTTATGTCGGTGTCATTCCCCTTGTTTCGGGAGAAATAGCCGAAGATGTCGCAAATTATTATGCAACGAGCGAACAGATACCGACAGTCTGCGCTCTCGGAGTGCTTGTCAATGAGGATTTAAGCGTAAAGTCAGCAGGCGGATTCCTTGTGCAGTTACTGCCATTTGCGGACGAAAAATGCATAGATATCATTGAAAAGAATGTTCAAAATATGCGCCCCGTTTCGGCACTTCTCGCAGAGGGTACAACCCCGGAACAGATAGCGGATATGCTCCTTGACGGTCTTGCACCCAATGAACTTGACAGGGCAAATCCCGTCTATAAATGCGATTGCAGCCGTCAGAGAACCGAAAAAGTTTTAATCAGCATAGGCAGAAAAGAATTATTGTCTATTGCGGACGAGGGAAAAGATACGGAAGTCTCCTGCCATTTCTGCGGAAAGAAATATATTTTCAAGCCCGATGAAATCAGACGGCTTGCGGGGGAATGTTCAGATGAATAAAAAAATATTTGTCCCGTTTCTTCTTTTGGCTGTTCTGACATCATGCGCCGCAAGAGGTACAGGGGGCAGGGGAATCGTAACCGATGATTTTATATTCATAACGACAGAACCGATTCAGGCGGAAGTGCTTGCAGATGAAAATATCGTTGAACCTGCGGAGGAAGTCTCCGGACCCGAAGAAGCAAAACTTAATTTTGAAGTCAAAGAAACTGCTTTGCAGATATATTTCGGAGATAAGAAAACTCAGGATATAGAACTCGGATTTACTCCGAATAAGGACGATATAGCCGTAGCAGATTATGATTTTGACGGCGATGACGATATTTTCGTGCCGTATGACATGAAAATAACCGATATGGGCTTATATTACTGCTACGACAAGGAAAAGAATTTATTCGCTCCGTCAGACCATTTGAATTATATAGGTCATTTAATGAAAGTAACTGACGACAAAACTCTCGTTGAGGAACTTATCGACAATGACGACTACTATGACCAGACGGTTGAGTTCATATGGGAGAACGGCGCAATAAAGCAGAATAAAAGAAAAGTAAGATATGTTTCAACCGTTGACGGGAAACTCTATGAGGAAACCTATGAGTATGACGAAAAAGGTCAGGAATATTTTTCGGGAGTGGAAGTCATAGAATAAATTCGGAATGCGAAATTCGGAATTAGGAATTAAGAGGAAAATTTCGCCCTTGCCGTATGAACGAACGTAATGTAATGAAGTGAGTGAGTAGGCAAGCCTCGAAAGGCGAAATTTGACGATTTTAAATAAGAGGAAAATTTCGCCCTTGCCGTATGAACGAACGTAATGTAATGAAGTGAGTGAGTAGGCAAGCCTCGAAAGGCGAAATTTGACGATTTTAAATGAGGTATTTATGTACGAGAACAAAACAGAAGATTTACCCGTAAAGGCTGTTCTTGTCTGTGTCGATACGGGAGAATTTGATTCGGAGATTTCAATAGCGGAACTTTCCGAACTCGCAAAGACTGCAAATGCAGAACCGGTTGCGGAAGTTATCCAGAAAAGACCGACATTCGATTCAGCCGTCTGCATGGGCATGGGCAGACTTGAAGAACTTAAAGAAGAAATAGAAATTCTTGAAGCAGAACTTGTTATATTTGACCATGAACTGACGGGAGTTCAGGTAAGGAATATAGAAAATATTTTAAATGTCAGGGTCATAGACCGCACAACTCTCATACTTGATATTTTTGCGCAGAGAGCAAGAACCAAAGAAGGAAAATTGCAGGTCGAACTCGCCCAGCAGAAATATAGGCTTCCCCGTCTTATCGGCTTGGGTACATCTCTTTCAAGGCTCGGAGGCGGTATCGGCACGAGAGGACCCGGTGAGACAAAACTCGAAACCGACAGGCGACATATCCGCAGAAGAATCGAATATCTTGAAGATGAACTCGGACAGCTTAAAAAGCAGAGGAACTTTTCCCGCTCCCGAAGAAAAAAGGACGGCGTACTCTGTGCCGCAATTGTCGGATATACCAATGTGGGGAAATCAACCCTTTTAAATGCCCTTACGGACGCAGGAGTGCTTGCGGAAAATAAGCTTTTTGCAACTCTCGATATAACTTCCCGTGCAATAGAACTCCCTGACGGACGGAGCGTAATGCTTATAGATACGGTTGGACTTATCCGCAGACTTCCGCATAATTTGGTTGAGGCTTTCAAGTCTACCCTCGAAGAAGCCGCCAATGCAGATATAATTTTAAATGTTCAGGATTTGTCCTCTCCCGAATGTGCGGAGCAGGCAAAAGTCACCGAAAAGCTTTTATCTGAACTCGGCTGTGACGGAATCCCAAAAATAAACGTTATGAATAAATCCGACAAGGCACTTGACCCCGATATTTTATTTGAAGATGACAATACTGTCATAATAAGCGCAAAGCATTATTCGGGATTTGACAGACTTCTTGAATGTATCATGAAGAATCTCCCCGAAACCGCAAGGAGAATGAAGCTTATGATTCCCTATGAGAATACTGCCTTTATCGCAAAAATAAGACAGCAGGGCAAAGTCTTTTCGGAAGAATATACCGAAACGGGGACGCTTATAGATTCTCTTGTCGATGTAAAGTTAATAAAAGAAGCGGAAAATTATATTATTTGACATAAATTTCATTTTCACGACAGATATCGCCTTTTAGAGTGTATTCAACATTGTATGTTATACATTCGGGGGTGATATCTTTTTTTATATTTCTTTCAAGTATTTCCATATCGGAAGTAAAATTCTTTTCATAGAGATAAATTTTTTCTTTTATGATATTTTCAGCCTGCTCGGAAGTTATTGAAACTTCCGCAAAATCGGTTTCGGATATTCTTTTCTCATAAATCCCGACAGGGAGATATTTTCCGAAAAATTTAAAATATTTTATATTTTCCTCGGATTCAAAGCTTTTATAATCATTTCCGCCCGAAAGGGGAATTTTGATACCGAAAAAATCAAGACTGCGGAGAGTTTTATTGTTCCCCGTAAAGATTTTTCTTTTTTCGGAGAGATTTTCCGAAAAGCTTATATTTTCTTTATATATTCCTGTTATTTCTCCCATGGCATGATGAAAGACAATATGACCCGTATCGTCACTTGTTACACCGCTTATGAGCATATCGCCCTCAAAGACGTAATCCCCGACTTTTTTCATGAGCATACCGTCACAGACGGAAGTATAAGTTATTTGGGCGGTCTTGTCTGCGACAATATTGCAGGGCAGACGTTCGTTAATCATTTCGGGCTTTTCGACAGTCTCGGTTATCTGAACGACAAGGCGGTTTCCCGTATAGCGCATACCGACCCATGAAATCCCGTCAACCGTGAACATTAATTTATTTTCGCATTTGATAAAATTTATATCCCTTACGGGAGTGCCTTTTCTGATATTCATGCTTTCAAGGGCAGATAAAATTGTCTTGTCGCTGACTCTGGAATTTCCCTCTATTTCGATAGTAACGACAACCTGAGAGAAATAAACCACGGCAAAGAAGATAATAATTATTCCCATGATTAATCCGAAACGCCTTTTATATTTTGAAATATTTTTTTCAACCGAGGGATATTCATTTATCTTTAAATTAATATTATATTCATCGGCGAGAGCCTTTATTTTTTTCAAATCTTTTTTAAATGCGCTTGCATAGAATATATTATTTTTGCAGAACTGCCCGAAGCAATTTATATTTCCTTTATGGATTCCATTTATAAAATCATATATATTTCCGCCGTCCGCACTTATCCGAAAATATCTTTTAATCCGCAAATCCAAACCTCCTTATTTAGAATGGGGGAAGCCGCCCTTTGGTGCTTGACCTTTCGTTCACTCCGCTTTGCTCCGTTCACTCTCAGGTCAAGGGGCGGCTTTATCCCCCCAAGCCCCCCTATTTAAAATCGTCAAATTTCGCCTTTTGAGGCTTGCCTATTCACTCACTTCATTACATTACGTTCGTTCATACGGCAAGGGCGAAATTTTCCTCTTAATTAACTTTCAAGTTCTATGCTTGAAATTCTGCCCCTGATTATAAGGCTGTCTGTTTTGAAATCATAGGCTTTAAGGTCATTCCCCCAGATATTTATATGCAGACAGCCTGAAACAAGCCTTATGAAAACTTCATTATATTCTTCTATTCTCTTGCAGTTTTCTATAATAATTTCTTTGTTACCGTTTATTGATATTTCCGAATCAAGATAAAATTTTTCATTGAATTTTTCGTGCATTTGATATTTCTCCCCTGAATATAAATTAATTATGCATTAATATAATATGATATATCGGGTGATGATATGAAATCTTTTATTAAAATTTTTCTTTTGGTTATATTTGCATTTTTCTGCCTCACGGAAACTCAGACCGTAAAGGGAAATATAAATAATTCAGTAATTCGCTGTCTTGAAACGGTAATACCCTCTCTTTATGCCATGATGATAATATCCTCTCTGCTGACGAAAAGCGGACTGATTTCAAGAATATCGGGATATACGGGAATATTTCCGCCCGTCTTTTTATTTTCCGCATTTGCAGGCTATCCTGTCGGGATAAAAATACTCTGTGACGAGTACCAAAAGGGAAGTATTTCCAAAAAGCAGGCTGAATTTATGTCGGGGCTTTGTTACGGTGCAGGGAGTGCCTTTATAAACGGCTGCATTGCGGGGAAACTCTACGGGCAGGGAAACACGGGAAACATAATACTTATATCAACGGTTTCCGCAAATATAATTCTTTCAATTCCGATTATATTTTTTATCAAAAAAGCAAAAGTTAAAAATAATTCCGAAATAAATATATCTTTTAATCTTCTCAATAACTGCATAACCGAAAGCGGAAAGTCAATGGCTGTCATATGCATGAGCATAGTTTCTTTTTCGGTCATTACGGCATTTCTGAAATCCACGGGGATAATTTCAGTTACAGGGGATTTTATTTCGGAAATAATCGGCAGGGACAGAAATATATGCGAAAGCATGATATATACTTTAATTGATATAACAAATGCGGAGAATCTCCCCAAAGGGGAATATTTGCTTTTGCCGTTTCTTTGCTTTGTAACGTCATTCGGCGGACTATGCGTAATATTCCAGTTAAAGGCACTGACAAACGGAAAAATCTCTCTCCTGCCCGTCATTTGTCTGAGGCTTTTAAGCGGAGTTCTGAGCGGAATAATCTGCCGTCTGATAATGCCTTTCATGATTTGCGGAGAAGCCGTATATGTATCGGTGAATATGGGTATTCATAAGGCGGAATCCCCTGTGCCGTCAGTAATGCTGATACTTATGACATTCTTTATATTTAAAGACAATAAATATAACAGGGGGGCTTGGGGGGAATCAGCCGCCCCTTGACCTGAAAGTGAACGGAGCATGAGGAAAATTTGCGCCTTGTGCTGAGAATGAACGCAGCGCAGCGGAGTGAATGAAAGCACAAGCCTGAAAAGCGCAAATTTGACGATTTTAAATAGTTATGCTCTACTAACAAAATTAATATTATTCCGCTTGACTTGAAACATGAAGATATGATATAATTAAAGACACGGGCAGTCGGATTGTATTCGGCTATCGGTTCTTTGTAATGTATAGTTATCGGTTCGGAATTTCCTGTTCCGAATCGTCTTAGAGCTGTCTGTCCGTGCGTACGGGCAGATTTTTTTATTTATTGACAAAGAGGATTTATTATGAATGAAGAAAGAATTGCTGTAATTGCAATAGTCGTTGACGAAATTTCTGCGGTCAGCGAAGTGAATAATATACTGCATGAATACAGCGATATGATAATAGGGCGCATGGGTATTCCTTACAGGGAACGGGGAGTATCCGTAATTTCCGTTGCGGTTGACGCAGTACCCGACAAAATAAGCTGTTTAACAGGCAGGCTCGGACGGATAGCGGGTATTTCCGTAAAGGCTGCCATATCAAAGAAATGAGGTAAAATTTATGTATGATGTGAAATCTCTCAAAGCAGAGGAATTTATCAATGATGAGGAAATCCTCGAAACGCTGAAATATGCGGACGAAAACAAAAGCAACAGGGAACTTGTTGAGCAGATTCTCGAAAAGGCTAAACCGAGAAAAACAGGCAGAGGCGTTGAATGTGCAGGACTTTCCCACCGTGAGGCAAGCGTTCTCCTCGCCTGCGATATTCCCGAAATGACAGAGAAAATATACTCCCTTGCAAGAGAAATAAAAGAAGCTTTCTACGGCGACAGAATTGTTATGTTCGCACCGCTTTATCTTTCCAACTACTGCGTAAATAAATGCGTATACTGTCCGTATCATATGCAGAACAAGGAAATCCCCAGAAAGAAACTCACTCAGGAAGAAGTTAAGGCGGAAGTTATCGCTTTGCAGGATATGGGTCACAAGAGACTTGCCATTGAAGCAGGTGAAGACCCCGTGAACAATCCCATTGAGTATATCCTCGAATGTATCAATACTATCTATTCAATCAAGCACAAGAACGGTGCTATAAGACGAGTAAATGTCAATATCGCCGCAACAACCGTTGAGAATTACAAGAAACTCCATGACGCAGGCATAGGAACTTATATTCTCTTTCAGGAGACTTACCACAAGGACAGCTATGAAGTTCTTCACCCCGCAGGACCAAAGCATAATTATGCTTACCATACAGAGGCTATGGACAGAGCTATGGAGGGCGGTATTGATGATGTCGGTCTCGGAGTGCTTTTCGGTCTTGACAAGTACAGATACGAATTTGCGGGACTTCTCATGCACGCAGAACACCTTGAAGCCGTTCACGGCGTAGGACCTCACACAATAAGCGTTCCCAGACTTAAAAAAGCATCTGATATTGACCCCACACAGTTTGACAACGGCATTGATGACGATATTTTCGCAAAGATAGTCGCTTGCATAAGAATTGCCGTTCCCTATACGGGCATGATTATTTCCACAAGAGAAAGCGAAGAATGTCGAAATAAAGTTCTCGGTCTCGGAGTTTCGCAGATTTCAGGCGGTTCAAGAACTTCTGTCGGAGGATATGCAGGATATTCCGCCGATGAAAGACCCCACGACACCGAACAGTTTGACGTTTCAGACCAGAGAAGCCTTGACGAAGTTGTCAAATGGCTCATGGAAGGCGGTTATATCCCGTCATTCTGTACAGCCTGCTACCGTGAGGGAAGAACAGGCGACAGATTTATGGCATTGTGCAAAGTCGGTCAGATTCAGAACTGCTGTCACCCCAATGCACTTATGACCTTGCAGGAATTTTTAACAGACTATGCCTCCCCCGAAACAAAGAAAATCGGCGAGGAACTCATAGCAAGAGAAATTCTCAACGTTCCCGATGAAAAACGCCGTCAGAGAGCAATTGATTACCTCAACGAAATAAAACAGGGCGGTAAGAGAGATTTCCGTTTTTGATTGTTTTGTGAAAGTTTCGTGCTTGTTTCGTGCTTTCCTTGACAAATTGATTCTCTTGTGATAGAATGTCATTAAGCATTGATATGCTGATAGAAATATACAGGAGGACAATGAAATGTTTTATGATTTAATCGCTGTCGCAGCAGATTCACCCGTTACAGGAGACAATTTCCCGATAAAGATAATTATTATCGTCGCAGTAGTCGCTGCCGCAGTTGCAGGAGGCACAGCAATATTTACAAAGAAAAAAGATAAATAATAATACTTATATCCCTGTAATTTGTACGGGGATATTTTTTTTATGCAGATTATATAAAATATATTTTTTTAAATTCTTTCATTTGTGAAAAAATATTCTTGACATATAATGACAAAATATGTTATAATATTCAGGCAATTCGCACGTTCGGTTTTTACGGGTTGGTGTGCTTTTCGGCATTGTCCGTAAGTCAAGCCGTGCGGAGGACTATATTAACCAATTTTTAAGGAGGACTGCAAAAATGGCAGTAGTTTCAATGAAACAGCTTCTCGAAGCCGGTGTTCACTTCGGACACCAGACAAGACGCTGGAACCCCAAAATGGCACCCTATATCTTCACAGAAAGAAACGGTATCTACATTATCGACCTTCAAAAGACAGTTAAGAAGCTCGAAGATGCTTATATGTTTGTAAGAGATATTTCCGCAAACGGCGGAGAGGTTCTCTTTGTAGGTACTAAAAAGCAGGCAGGAGATTCCGTTAAGGAAGAAGCTACCCGTGCAGGCGCACACTACGTAAACGCAAGATGGCTCGGCGGTATGCTCACAAACTTCAAAACTATCCAGACAAGAATCAGAAGACTCGAACAGCTCCACGCTATGGAAGAAGACGGTACTTTCGCACTTCTCCCCAAGAAGGAAGTTGTTAAGCTCAACCTCGAAATTGAGAAACTTGAAAAATTCCTCGGCGGTATCAAGACAATGAAGAAACTCCCCGCAGTTCTCTTTATCGTTGACCCCAGAAAAGAAAAAATCGCTGTTGCAGAAGCAAAGAAGCTCAATATCCCGATTGTTGCTATCGTTGATACAAACTGCGACCCCGATGAAGTTGATTACGTTATCCCCGGAAACGATGACGCTATCCGTGCCGTAAAGCTTATCGCAGGCACAATAGCCAACGCTATCCTCGAAGGCAGACAGGGCGCAGACGCTGAAATCACAGAAGCTCCCGAAACTGAGGAAGTTTCCGAAGAAGAAGTTCAGGCTGACGCTGAATAATCATAAATCACGAATTAAAGGGCTGCTGTCAGGTTCGGCAGCAGTCCGTTTTATAATATAATTAACAGGAGGTAATTACAATGGGTAAGGTATCCGTTGCAGAAATTAAAGAACTCATGAAGTCCACAGGTGTTGGTATGATGGACTGCAAAAAGGCTCTCGAAGCCAATGACGGCGATATGGACAAGGCTATCGAATTTCTCAGAGAAAAAGGTCTTGCAACTCAGGCTAAAAAGAGCGGCAGAGCAGCCGCAGAGGGTATCGTTTCCGCTGTCGTAAACGGCAATACAGGCGTTCTCCTCGAAGTAAACACAGAAACAGACTTTGCCGCTAACACAGACGATATCAAGAACTTTGTAAGCGGTGTTGCAAATACTATCATTGAACAGAACCCCGCAGACGTTGAGGCTCTCAAAGCTATGACAATCAGCGGCGGCACAAGCACAGTAGGCGAAGTTCTCACTGAACTCGCAGGTATGAAGATAAGAGAAAATATCGTTATCAGACGTTTCGTAAGATTTGAGGGTACTCTCGCTTCCTATATCCACAACGGCGGCAGCATCGGCGTTATGGTTAAGCTTGACACAGACCTTTCCGCAGAGCAGGTTGCAAACATCGGTAAAGACGTTGCTATGCAGTCCGCAGCTCTCAACGCTCCCTATGTAAGACGTGAGGACGTTCCCGCAGAAGTTATCGAAAAGGAAAAGGAAATCATGCTCGCTCAGATGTCCGAAGACCCCAAAATGGCAAGCAAGCCCGAACAGGTTCGTATCAAAATCGTTGAGGGTAAGGTTGGCAAGTATTACAGCGAAAACTGCCTCCTCGAACAGGCTTTCGTAAAGGACGACAAACTCACTGTTCAGCAGTATGTTGATGCAGAAGCTAAGAAGCTCGGTGGTTCTATCAAGGTTGTTGATGTTATCCGTTATGAGCGTGGCGAAGGTGTTGAAAAGAAAGAGGATAACCTCGCTGACGAAGTTGCCAATATGATAAAGAAATAATTAAAACATTGGGAGGAGTTTGTAAAATGATTAAAAAAATGGGGGGTAGCAGCTTTTGTTGCCTCAGTGCTTGTAGTAGCTTGCTTACCTTTTAACAGCCTTTCGGCAAATGCCGCTGATACCGATGCCACAGGTAACACAAAGAATACAGCAATAGAAATTACCTTTGACGAAGTTGTAACAGGTGATATGTCAGGTCAAGGCTATGACAGCGATTCTGACTGGTACCGTTTTACACTGAAAGAACCAAGTAAGGTCAATATCAATTGCGGCATTAGCGGAGGAATGTACTCATCAGTACAGATAATTGATGCACGAAATAATTCTGCTCTTTATTCAAAAAGTGCAAGCCGTTCCGGAGTTGATGAAACATATTACCTTACAACAGGTGATTATTACATTAATTTTCAGGATTCACACGGTGAAGCATTTGACTATGACATCAAGGTAACAGCTGAACCTTGTGGTTACAGTTTTGAAAGCGGTACAGCAAACAATTCAGTTACTGATGCACTTTCAGTTGATTTTGATACAAAGTACAATGCACAGCTTTCACAGAATGATGGCATTGACTACTACACTTTCACTCTCCCGAAAGATGCAAGAATAACATTTGACTTTGTTTCAGAAGTCGGTGCGGCTGACTGGGCTCTCTATAATAATCAGGACGAACTCATAAAGGACGGCACATACACAAGAATAAACGAAAATGACGGAAGAATATCAAAGAAAAATTCCCTCATTCTTGAATCAGGAAAGTATACCGTTTCTGTTGCAAAAAACAGTAACTCGAAAACCTATGGTGCATATACTTTCAGTTTCGACTACCTCGAAAATTACGGTGATTCGTCCGCAAACGGAATAATCTCATTTGGCGATATAACAAAGGACGGTGCTGTTGACCCGACAGATGCCTCAATAATTCTTTGTTTCTATGCTTACCGTTCAACAAACGGCAATGCAGAAACCTCAGAAGCAGACCTCAACAAATGGGTTGCTGCCAGATTGGGCATATCCGAAGAATTTTAATTAAATAAACTGATTTTTTTGAGAACCGCAGGCTTATGCGGTTCTTTTTTTGTGAATTTTTTGTAAAACACTTGCAGTATATTCCGAAATATGTTATAATAGCTGTAATTGAATAAATTTAATGAGGTAAAATCTATGAACAGCAATATTAACAGGCTTGCCGAATCTGTCGGAAAAGTTATTGTCGGAAAAGACGACACAATTATTAAATTAATTGCGTCCCTGCTTTGTGAGGGTCATGTCCTCCTCGAAGATGTCCCCGGAGTCGGAAAAACTCAGCTTATTACAGCACTTTCACGCTCAATAGGCGGAAAATTCAACAGAATACAGCTTACCCCCGATGTTATGCCCTCGGATATAGCGGGATTTACAATGCTTGACCAGAAAACAGGAGAATTTGTATACCGTGACGGTGCGGTCATATGTAATTTTCTGCTTGCGGACGAAATAAACCGTGCCTCCCCGAAAGTGCAGTCCGCACTTCTCGAAGCTATGGAGGAAAGACAGATTTCGCTTGACGGAGTAACTCACCCCCTGCCAAAGCCTTTTCTTGTAATGGCGACACAGAATCCCGTTGAAACTTACGGAACTTTCCACCTTCCCGAAGCGCAGATGGACAGATTTTTCATGAAGCTTTCAATGGGCTATCCCACCGCTGAGGAAGAAGTCAGAATCCTCGAAAGAACAGAACTCCACAACCCCATTGAAAATATAGAAAATTCCGTTATGACCGACAGGGATATCATAAATTTGCAGGAAGATGTCAGAAAAGTCCGTGTCACCGAACAAGTCAAAAATTATATTGTCGGCATTGTAAATTCAACACGAAATGACAGAAATGTTACGCTCGGAATAAGCCCAAGAGGAAGTATTGCCCTTTATAAAGCCTCAAAAGCCTTTGCATTTATCTATGAAAGAGAGTATGTAACCCCTGATGATGTGAAAACAGCCGCCGTTTCAGTGCTTGCACACAGGATTATTCTCTCTCCGCAGGGAAAAAGTCAGTTCGGCACTCCCGAGGAATATGTAAGGCATATAATATCGGAATTTCCTGTTCCGTCTATGGGAAAATAATATGAAAAATAAAAAAACAAAAAAATCCGAAAAACTGATAGGAAATGTCTTTTCAGGCGGAATAAAAAGCATTTTTGCAATAGCCGCCGTTGCATTTTTGTTATATATTTTTACGTTCTACATAGACGGCGAAATGGGTATGATTCTTGTGGCTTTCATGGCGTTTGCGCCGATAGTTTCCCTTGCCGTTTCACTGTACGCAAGAAACCGAATAAAAATATCTTTTAACTGCGATGCATACGTCAAAAAGGGAAGTAATCTCAAAGTTACGGTAAAAGCCGAAAAAACAGGATTTTTTCCGCTTGCAATTGTTGAACTTAAACTCAAAGTCTCGGAGGTCTTTCAGGAGGACAGCAAAATTTACAGGTTCTCCATGATTGGAGAGGACAAAAAAACTTTTGAACTTGAATATAAAGCCGAAACGGGAGGAAACGGCGAAATATCCGTTGAAAAAGTCTATTCCTGCGGATTTCTCGGATTTTTCAAGTTTGAAGCAAAAAATAATTTTCAGCCCGTAAGCATTGGCGTTATCCCAGAAATCCCCGAAATAAAAACTTCCTCGCAGTTTTTCAGGAATATCGCAGATGTAGTTTTGACAAGCGATGAAGAAGAGGACAACGACACTATGATGCTTTTCTCATCAAATACTACCGCAGGATATGAACACAGGGAATATGTCGAGGGCGACCCGTTAAAGCGCATAAACTGGAAATTATCCACAAAAAAAGATAAACTCATGGTAAGGCTTGACGAGGCGGCAGCCTCAGCACAGCCCCTGATTATTTTTGACCTTTTCAGAAAGGGCGATTCCGACCCGAAAGATGTAATTTCAGATGAGGAAAAACTTATACAGTCGGTTTTCGGTCTGCTTTCGGCACTCGTCAGACAGGGCATAGCCTGCACATTTATATATTACGGTGCGGACGGTGAGATTTTCAGCGAAAATATCGACAACCCCGACTATCCTGCACAGCTTTTGCTGAAAGTCCTTGCAGTTAAAGTCAAGCCTGACAGAAGAATAGATACAGACAAGCTTGATGATTCAATTTGCGCCTGCATAATTGCATCTACCGATTTCGGAGAGGGAATTTCAGCCATAACAAAAAATATTGAAAGTCCCGATAATGTCAGCCTTATGGGTATTTCCGCAGAACAGGAAAATTTAACAAATTTCCCCATGTGGTATCTTGACGGCGACAATAATTTCAAAATGGTGTGAAATATGAAAAAGAATTTAAAAGAATTTTTTCTCAGAACTTTGTCAGACCCTATATTAATATATACGACAGTTGTCATGATGTCAATAATGTATCACTACGGCGCAGCCATGACACCTGTTTACGGAATACTGACATATATAACCTGCTGGGGATTTTTCAGGCTGTTTGAGTATATGCAGAAACACAATGTCATAGGCGGAGCAGTTTACATGATATTATTTATGGGTGTAGGCAGACTTTCAGGCTACTGTATTCAGGCAGGACAGGAAACATATCCGCTTTCATGGGGAGTATGGTTTCTCACACCGCAGGACGCACTTGATTACAGTTTCTGGTATACTTTTGCATTGTTTCTGCTTTTTGATATGTTCATGGCATCTGTAATATATTACTTTACAAGAGTAAGATACAGAATACTTATGAATTTTGTGATATTTATAATTCCCTTTGCGATATACGGCAAGGAATACGAAAAAATGCCGACATATTTCATAATAGCTATGGCACTCGGCTATATACTCATAATGGTATATATGCGTTCGCTGAACGAAAACGAAAAGATTAAAATAGTAAACAAAACAGATACGTGGCGTTCGGTTGCAGTATTTGCCGTAATATTTGCGGTCATAGCCTCTACCATGCCGAAACCCGAAATAGAAGCCGACAGAACTGTTATTGAAACGCTTATCAATGCGGATAAATTCACCGACAGACTTGTTGCCATGCTTAACGTTTTCCGTGACGATACGGACGGCAGTCAGTTCAGAAGTACCGCAAGCGATATCCCCGTGTATTATGTTTCCGCAGACGAACCCCTCAGACTTAAAACCCTGACATATACAAACTATGATTATTCAAATGACAAATGGTCGGCAGGGAAACTTGACGAAAAGGACGAAACAATCACTCCCGATATGCCCCTCGGAATCAAAGGCAACGGCATATATGCGGAGGCTGTCCTTGCGGCTGCATCTTTTGATAAAAGTTTTGCGGAGAAATATAATATAAATACTGATACTCAGCTTAAAATCCCGAAATCCAAAAAAGTTAAAATATATTCGGCGGTACAAAGCGGAAAATATGCCCCCGTTCCGCAGTCCTCATATGTAATTTCAAAAACTTCATATGTCGGAAGAATTGCCCTTACCGCTACGGGATTGATTAAAGCAAATGACGGAAATTTCATGCAGACAAATACTTTTGACTATGAATATTATCCCGAAACTTTTTTCACGGACGATACAAACAAGAGTTTTGTTCATTCCCTCGAACGTGATGATTACAGCGAAATGACATCTCAGGCGGAAGATATTCTTGCAGATGAATATATAAATATTCTTGATAATGATTCCGAAAATGACGAATACAGGGAGTATATTTGGAAGCTTCTGTCTGAACTTCAATTCACCGAAAGATATTATGAAGATTATCAGAATGAATATCTTGACTACGGCAGCAACGAAAAAATTAAAAAACTTGCGGAGGAAATAACCGCAGACTGCGATACGGAATATAAAAAAGCAGAGAGACTGCGCTGGTATTTCTATGACAATAATTATAACTATGATATGACATTTAATACCAACGGAAAAAATGCGGAGGATTTTATATTTGACACAAAGACGGGCGTTTGCTATGAATACGCAACAGCTATGGTTCTCATGGCGAGAAGTATAGGTATTCCCGCAAGGTACTGCGAAGGATTCAATATGCAGACGGAATTTAAATCGCAGAACGCAAGAACTAACGGCTATGATATAGATTATGTCGTTACCGCACAGAACGGACACGGTTTCCCCGAATTATACCTCAGGGGCTACGGCTGGCTTTCCTTTGAACCTACAATGTCGGACGCTCTCAACGAAGAAGAAAGCACGGCATCGGGAAATCTTTCAAGGGCGGGAATGTATATACTTTTCCTGTCGCTTGTTACGCTCTTGGGAATACTGCTTTACCCCTCTGTTTCACATAAGATATTTATGATGAGAAATGTTAAGCGTGAACCGAATAAAGCCGTATATATGACAATTCACAGGCTTTGCCGTCTTTATGACATCAGTGAGGGAAATACTGCCCGTGATGCCCTTGAAATTATAAAAAATTTCTCAGGTGCGGACATTTCCGAAACCGTATCAATGTTTGAAAGAGCCGAATACGGCGGAGAAATTCTTGACGAAAATTGCAGACAGAAATCAACAGAAGAATATTTAAACGCTTACAATGCCCTTAAACAGGCAAAAAAAGAAAAGCGTAAAACTAAAAAACGGAGGTAAAATGCCAATGCATTTTTCAAAAAAATTTTTGTGTGCCGTAATTTCATGCCTTATGATTTTCGGAGTGTTCACTGGTTCGTTCGGCAGTTTTTCGGGAAATACAATCACGGCAAGCGCAGATGAATCGGAAGAAACCGAAGAACCTGAACAGACTCCACCGAAAGAGGATTATCACCAATGGAAACAGTTCGACAGCCGTTGGGGAAATATGAGCCTCGGCGGAGGAGTATACAACACCATGACCGCAATAGGCTGTCTTGTCGGTTCAATATGCATAGCGGCAGTTGACTGCGGTGCGGTAACTACGGATAATTTCAATCCGACAATTTTCATAAACAAAATGAACTCGGTCGGCGGATTCGGTTCATACGGCGAATTACTCAGCTATAAGCAGGTTGCACAGCTTATCCCCGGATTTGAAGTTATCAACAATTACGGCTTTAAATCATCAACAAAAGAGGGAAAAGCCGCTGAGATGAAATACTGGATTGACCAAGGATATTATATAATATGCCATGCAAAATATTATATGGACCAGAACGGTTACTGGCAGTCGCATTTTGTCTATATAGAAGATGTAGACGGCGAATATGTTAAAATGAATGACCCGGGTTCATGGAGTGAGGATATGTTCGGTACTTACTGGTATAAATTCGCTGCGGATTACCTTGTAATTAAAGGACCAAATTCACCGACTTCTTACAGCGAACCGCCTGCGTCCTATGAACCTGAACTTGCCCTTGATTTGCTCTATTATCCGAACAAAACAGTATATAAATTAGGCGAACCCCTTAATCTTTCGGGCGGTGTCGGAATCGTTACGGGAATCAATCCCAACAGCGGTTATTACTGGATTCTCCATGCGGAAAATATGGGAAATGCCCACAGTTTCGCAACTTATACCTCCGAATTTGACAGCTCAAAGGCAGGATATTACAATATATATTTCTGTGCGGAACTTTACGGGCTGGAAGCATGGCAGTCGATAGAAGTAGTCGTTCTTGACGAAAACGGAAACTATCCGCCAAGGGAAGAAGAAACAGAAGAAACAACTCAGTCTGACGAAAATGCAGAGGAAGATACTCCTGTTACTTCCACAAGAAAAACCGAAAATTCAGAGGAAACAACAACTACTGCCGCAGATGAATATTATTTCTCAGGCGAGGGAGATTTGGACGCTTATTCAGACCCCAATGAAACGGAAAATCCCGTTGCATCTATTCCGAACGGATATGTTTTCAAGGTTTTCGATATATATGAAAATTACGGAAAATTATACCTTGACGGAAATGAAGTATGGGTAGATACGGAAGTTCTCAAAAGGGCGCAAAATTCGGAATCATACGAAAAAGGCGATATAAACAATGACGGAGTTGTTGACATCTGCGACCTGTCACTTCTCAATGATTATCTTGATGCTTTGAAAAATGCTCCCGAAGGTCTTTCGCTTTTGAGTGAGACTGAACTTAATGCCGCCGATATAAATTCAGACGGAGTAATCGACAGCAAGGACGTTATCTCGTTTATCAGTGAGATTTGCATATAAGAAAGGAAATTATTTATGGACTGGATTGAAGTTAATATTTACACCACAACAGAGGGAATTGAAATTGTCTGCGCCAAACTCATGGATATAGGCGTAAAGGGTTTTGCCATAAAAGATGCAGAGGATTTCAAGGAGTTTCTCGAAAACAAAAACGGTCAATGGGATTATATTGATGATGATTTAATGGGGCTTTCCGAATGTGAAACCTGCATAACCGTTTATCTCCCGAAAAATGAACAGGGTACGGAAATGTTCATTGACACGAAAAATATGCTTAAAGAATTGAAAAATTCCGATACTGACGGCATTTACGGCAGACTTGAAGCCAAAACCAATGAAATCAATGAGGAGGACTGGGCGAACAACTGGAAACAGTATTTCAAGCCCGTCAAAATCGGCGAAAAACTTTTAATAAAACCCTCGTGGGAGGAGTACAATGCAGATGATGACAGGATTATCCTTGAAATAGACCCTGCATCAAGTTTCGGCACAGGTCAGCACCACACAACAAGGCTTTGCCTTGAACTCCTCGAAAAATGCATTAGCAAGGGCGACAAAATACTTGATATGGGCTGCGGAAGCGGTATTCTCTCGATAGGGGCAATTCTTCTCGGTGCGGCTGATGCCGTTGCTGTCGATATAGAGGAAAATGCCGCAAAAACGGCTCTCGAAAATGCAGGGAAAAACAATATCCCGCAGGAAAAATATCATACATATTTCGGAAATATTCTGACCGATGAAAAGCTTGCAGATGAAATAGACGGAAAATATGACGTAATTACCGCAAATATTGTTGCAGATGTTCTTATCGCCATGAAAGATTATTTTTCAAGATATCTCAAAGACGGCGGTACGCTCATAATTTCGGGCATAATCGAAGAAAGGGCAGATGAAGTTATTTCAGCCGTAAAATCGGCAGGATTTACTCAGCAGGCTGTAAACAACAAGGAGGGCTGGACGGCTGTCCGGTTCACAAAATAATATCCCGTTTTATTGGATATTATCACAAATTAAAACTATATCGGCTATTCCGCTTGACAAATTATGATAAATATGTTATTATGTTAGTATCACAGCTCTGTATCTTATGCTTAAAAAAAGATACATTAAGCCGAAAAACCGATAAAATATTTTACAAGGAGATTGATAACAGTGGCTTTATTTGGTAAAAAGAAAAATCAGGCTAACGAAGAAAAAAACGAGGAAAAATCTGTTGACCTCAAAGACGTTGTTCTTGAACTGCTCAACCAGAAACTCAACGGTCATATCTATGACGGCTGTATCATTATGAGAGGCGGTTACACAATAGAGGTTTCCCTCGGCAGACGTGAGGAAAAAGAGGGTATACAGCTCATTCAGTTCATTTTCGTTGTGAGAAATGACGACTTTGACGAACCCCTTATCGACCCCATTGACGCTCAGGGTCAGACAGAGGAAGATGCCGCTAAAATGGCTTCCGAAATCTTCTACGGAAGTGTATGGCACCCCATTGACCAGGCTTCACAGAAGAAAAACCCCATTCAGGTTTCCGTAAATTATCTCATGCAGCACTACGATTTTGATATGTACTGCCAGTCGGTTGTGAGAATAGGCGTTCCCGAAACAAAAAAGCCTACCGTTCTCCTCAACTACATCAAATCGGAAATTCCCAAGTACCTTGGTTCAAAAAAATACTACTGGATAAGAATATACCTCGCAAAACTCAGAGAAAGACGCATAATTGAAATCCGTGTAAACGGTTCTGTATGCAACCAGCTTTCAAAATACTTTGAGCCTTACCTCGATTCATGGGAGGAATCCGACAAGTTTATCTGCGAAAAACAGTATGGTTTCTTCGTTCAGCATGAGGACGACAAATGCCCCTTCAAAAAGGAAGTCGTTACAGAAGCTGCCAAGGCTGCCATTGAAATGATGGTTAAAATCAAGAACCGTGATGACTATGCGGCTATGGCTGCAAAGCTTGAAGAAATGACGGGAAACAAGAGCGTTGCTGCCGAAGTAAGAATCTTTATCCCCGAAATATTAGCAAAACTCACTCTCGGATACCACGAGGGCGACAGCCTTTTCGTTATGCAGGACGATTCAAGCATAGAGATTAAGAAAACCCAGCTCCGTTCGTATTTCTATATACAGCAGGTTATCCTTGAATACCTCGCTACAAGACCTCCCAAGGAGGACGTTCAGCAAATCGTTGTAAACAGCGTTGCTTTCAGAGAACTCAAAAAAGCCAAGGAAGAAGGTCACGAACCCAAGGATTTGTTCGTTCCCGGCACTTCTTTCAAGATTGGCGTTGAAAACTATAAGGTCTGGTAATTTGTGATTTTATGCCGTTCTGCCTGCAAAGGCGGAACGTGCTTTTTATATCATAATTATATAAATATAAAAAATTTCTCAAATCCCTTGACAAATAAATTATAATGTGTTAGAATATTATTGCCGCTTGTGAACAGGCTTTAAGTCATGATGTGCGCCTGTCACAGCGAGTTTTATGGAAAAGGCAGGTGCCGAAAATGTACGCAGTTATCGAAACAGGCGGAAAGCAGTATCAGGTAAATGAGGGAGATATCATCTTCATCGAAAAGCTTGCTGTTGAAGCTGACCAGACAGTTACTTTCGACAAGGTTGTTGCTCTCGGTGCAGAGGACGGTATCAAGGTTGGTACTCCCTATGTTGACGGAGCAGCTGTTGAGGCTAAGGTTCTCAAAAACGGAAAGGCTAAGAAAATCACTGTTTTCACTTACAAGCCCAAGAAAGGCGAAAAGAGAAAGCAGGGTCACAGACAGCCTTACACTCAGGTAAAAATCGAAGCTATCAAGGCTTAATCGTGCGCTATGATTCGTGCGGAATTTTTTGAGAAGAACAGGGAAATTATCGGTTTCCGTGTGAAAGACCATTCGGGTTATGCCGAAAGCGGTGAGGATATCGTCTGTGCCGCTGTTTCATCGGCTGTCCAGCTTACCGCAAATCTTCTCGAAGCTATGGGCTTTGAACCCGATGTAAAACTCGGCGAAAATGTCGTTGAATGTACGCTCCCGTCATGCGGGGATTTGCAGTCAACAGTCCTCGGACAGTTTAAGATTCACCTTGAATCGGTTCAGGAAGAATTTCCCGAAAACATTAATATCACTATTTCGGAGGTGTAAGTATGTTAAAGATTAGTATTCAGTTTTTCGCTCATAAAAAGGGTGTTGGTTCTACTAAGAACGGACGTGATTCCGAATCCAAGAGACTCGGTGTCAAGAGAGCTGACGGTCAGTTCGTAAAGGCAGGCAATATTCTCGTTCGTCAGAGAGGTACTCACATTCACCCCGGTGAGGGCGTAGGTATCGGTTCAGACGATACATTATTCGCAACTGTAAGCGGAAAGGTTAAATTTGAACGCTACGGTCGTGACCGCAAAAAGGTTTCTGTATACACAGAGCAGTAATTGCGGCTCAGTGCTGCTAATAAAGGCAGTCAAGGTTATTAATCCCGAGCTTTGGCTTGGGATTTTTGTTTAGGAGAGGAAGAGTGCAAAGATATGTTCGTTGACCAGGCGAAAATAAAAATAAAAGCAGGTGACGGCGGAGATGGTGCTGTATCGTTCCACCGTGAAAAATATGTCGCCGCAGGAGGTCCTGACGGCGGTGACGGAGGCAGAGGCGGAGATGTCATCTTTCAGGTAGATGATAATTTCTCAACTCTCATTGATTTCAGATATAAAAGAAAATATGCGGCGGAACGTGGAGAAAACGGCGCAGGCCGTAACTGCACAGGCAAAAGCGCACCGCCCCTTATAATCAAAGTTCCCCGTGGCACTGTCATTAAAGATGCCGAAACAGGCAGAATTATGGCTGATATGTCCACCGATGAACCCAAAATTCTCGCAAGAGGCGGAAACGGCGGCAAAGGAAATGTGAACTTTGCAACTTCAACAAGACAGATTCCGAGATTTGCAAAGCCCGGATTCCCCGGAGAGGAATTTGAAGTGACTCTTGAACTCAAACTCCTTGCAGATGTCGGTCTTGTCGGTTTCCCGAATGTCGGAAAATCTACTCTTATTTCAGTCGTCAGCGCAGCAAAACCCAAAATTGCCAACTATCACTTTACCACTCTTACTCCCGTCCTCGGCGTTGTCAAGACAGGCGAGGAAAAATCCTTTGTAATGGCTGATATTCCGGGGCTTATCGAGGGCGCAGGCGATGGCATTGGTCTGGGACATGAGTTTCTCCGCCATGTTGAAAGATGCCGTCTTATCGTTCATGTTGTTGATGTTTCAGGCGTTGAGGGTCGTGACCCGAAAGACGATTTCAGAATCATCAATGAAGAACTTGCAAAGTTCAACAGCGAACTCGCCGAACGTCCGCAGATTGTCGCAGCAAATAAATCCGATATGGCAACAGAAGAACAAATCGAAAATTTCAGAGATTTCATCGAAAGCAAGGGAATACCTTTCTACTGCATATCCGCAGCCACAACAAAGGGTACTCACGAACTTGTCATGAAAATAGCGGAAGTCCTCGATACACTCCCGCCCATAAGAGAATTTGAGGCTGAACCCATTCCGCAGGCACAGCTTGACGAAATGGCAGGCGCAGGCAAGAGTTTTGAAATCAATATTGAGGACGGTATATACTATATTGACGCACCGTGGATACAGCCGATTATGCGTACTGTCAATCCCGATGACTATTCGTCACTTCAATATTTCCAGAGAGTTCTCATAAACAGCGGTATAATCGCAAAGCTTGAAGAAATGGGAATAAATGAAGGCGATACCGTAAACCTTGAAGGATTTGAGTTTGACTTTGTATACTGATATGGATTTTCTCACAAAACGTGAGGCATCGGCTTACAGTCCGCTTGCCCTTGCATTTCTCGGCGACAGCGTTTACGATACGCTTGTAAGAGAGTATCTCCTTAAAAAATCAAATATGCCCGCAGGAAAACTGCACGCCGAAAAAATTAAATTCGTCTGCGCTGAATTTCAGTCGGAGATGTATTCTGCTATCGAAAATATTTTAACCGAAAACGAACACGCAGTTCTTAAAAGAGGCAGAAATGCCACGGGAAACACTGTTCCCAAACACGCTGATACAGTCACTTACAGACGGGCAACCGCTGTTGAGTGCCTTTTCGGATATCTCTATCTCACGGGCGAAAACAACAGAATAAAAGAACTGTTCAATATCATTACAGAAAATATAAAGGGGGAAACCGATGAACAACAATAATAAAAATTTGGGTGAGTTTATCACAGCTTTCGGCACAGGCTTTGCAATCGGATTTATTTCGGGCGCACTTGTGACCGCAATTATAGACTACTATGACGAGAAGAAGAAAAACCTTGCAAGAATAAAAAGAGATTCTGATGAGAATTACATCACATCAGGAGATTGATAATGGAGGAAGAATATGTCAGGTCATTCAAAATGGAACAATATCAAACGTAAGAAAGAAGCTACCGATGCCGTAAAAGGTAAAATTTTCACCAAAATCGGCAGAGAAATTACTGTTGTTGTAAGAGAGGGCGGTCCTGACCCGAACAATAACAGCAAACTCCGTGACCTTATCGCAAAGGCTAAGGCTAATAACGTCCCCAACGACAATATCGAAAGAGTCATCAAGAAAGCCGCAGGCGGTGAGGATAAGAACAACTACGAAAATATCACCTATGAGGGATACGGTCCTAACGGTGTTGCCGTTATCGTTGAGTGCCTTACCGACAACAGAAACAGAACAGCAGGCGATGTCCGCCATTATTTCGACAAGTTCGGCGGTAATCTCGGCACTATCGGCTGTGTATCGTTCATGTTCACAAGAAAGGGTATCATTATCCTTGAAAATACAGGTCTTGACGAAGATAAAGTCATGGACGATGTATTCGAGTGCGGCGGAGATGATTTCGATATAAACGAGGAAACTGTTGAAATTGAGTGCGCTCCCGAAGATGTTCACGCTCTCCGTGAGGGTCTTACAGAAAAGGGCTATAACGTAATTTCTGCGGAAGTTGAGCAGATTCCCGCAAATTACACAACTCTCACAGATGAGGACCAGATTAAGAAAATGAATCTTCTCCTTGAACACCTTGAAGATAATGACGATGTTCAGAATGTTTATCACAACTGGGAAATGCCCGAAGAATGATAAATATTAAAAAAGTTAAGTATTATCCCGAATTGCGAAAAGTTGCCGAACTTGCAAATGAAATATGGCACGAATGTTTCACTGAGATAATATCTTTGGGTCAGATTGATTATATGATTGAAAAATTTCAGTCGCTTGATTCAATGACAAATCAGATTGAAAATCAGAACTATATGTACATTGCGGTTTATGATGATGACGATTTGTGCGGATATATGGCTGTAAAGCCTGAAAATGACGAAAGATTTTTCCTCAGCAAATTCTATCTCCGAAATGACAAAAGGGGAAAAGGCACAGCCTCCGAAATGATGAGATATGTTTTTGATATGGCTGAAAAAGCAGGCAAAAAATCCGTATATCTCACAGTGAACAAGCATAACAGCCACGCAATTTCGGTCTATAAAAAATTCGGGTATGAAATAATTGATTCCGTTGTCACGGATATAGGCAGCGGATACGTCATGGACGATTATATTTTTTCATATACTTTGTAATATGTTAAAAGTTCCGTAAATATACTCATAGTAGGAATCTCAAAAGGAGGAATACAATGAGTACAGCGGAACTTTTTTTGCTTTCGGCAGGGCTTTCGGCTGATGCGTTTTCGGTGTCGGTTTGCAGGGGAACGGGACGCATAAATTTTGGAAAAGCACTGGTCACAGCCCTTTATTTCGGCTTGTTTCAGGCTTTAATGCCTGTTACTGGGTATTTTTTCGGGGATATTTTCGGGAAATATATAACGCCTTTCAGCCATTGGGCGGCATTTATTCTTCTGGGATTCATAGGCGGAAAAATGATTTTCGAGGCTTTCGGCGAAAGAGAAAGCGACACAGACAGCGATACAAAAGAATTATTTGTCCTTGCGATTGCGACAAGCATTGACGCATTTGCTGTCGGGATAGTTTTTTCGGCACAGGAAATTCAGCTTATGCGTTCGGTTTTTATAATTGGCATGGTTACATTTGTTATATCTTTTGTCGGTGTGTACATAGGGAATATTTTCGGCAGTAAATACGGAAAAAAAGCAGAAATTTCAGGCGGAGCAATTTTAATGCTTATCGGTCTGAAACTCCTGCTTGCGGGATTAAATCATTGATTTTCGGTTAATTTTTTGAAATCTTCCTCTGTGAGAATCGGAATATTTAATTCTTTTGCTTTTTTATTTTTCGAGGAATTTGAAGTTGAATCGTTGTTTATTAAATAATCCGTCTTTGAAGAAACTGCGGAGGCGCATTTTCCGCCGTTCGCCTCAATGAAATTTTTAAGTTCGTTGCGGTTTTTCCAGATATTCACAGAACCCGTTATCACGAAAGTTTTTCCTGCTATGGGTGAATCCGAGGGGATTTCTTCGGGAGCGGATATATTTAATTCTTTTATTAAATTGTGGTATTCATTTAATTTTTCTTCATCGGAAAAATATTTTATATATTCCTCCGCAAGAATTTCGCCTATGCCGTCAATGGCTGTAAGCTGGGACATATCGAGTTTTTCAAGCATATCCGCAGACGGATATTCCGCACAGATAAGCCTTGATGCAGACCTGCCTATATTCGGGATTCCGAGGGAATAAAGCACGCTGATTAAGTCGGTATTCCTTGAATTTTCGACAGCCTCATGAATTTTTTCATATGACCTCTTGCCGAAACCGTCAAGGGAGATTATTTTATCTTTGTAATTGTCAAGGTGATAGAAATCTTTAAATTCTTTAATAAAGCCTTCCAAAACAAGCGTTTCAATGGTAGCCGTTGACATACCGATAATATTCATCGCATCACGCTGTACGAAATGTTCAAATTTTCCCGTGTGTTTTGCGGGGCAGTCCTTATTCACGCAGACAAGGGTCTGTATGCCGTCAGGGGAGGTGTTTATCTGTGCAGTTCCTCCGCATACAGGGCAATTTTCGGGGATAACCAGAGAATCCGAACAGCTTTTGTTTTCGAGAATCTGCGGAATTATCATATTCGCCTTGAAAATCGAAACTGTATCGCCTATGCCGAGTTTAAGCTGTTTAACAATGCTGACATTGTGAACGGAAGCCCTTGAAACGGTAGTTCCTTCGAGTTCAACGGGGTCAAAAACGGCTATGGGGTTCAGGAGTCCCGTTCTGCTTGCAGACCATTCAACCTCACGGAGAATACTGTCAGCCGTTTCGTCACGCCACTTGAAAGCAATAGCATTTCTTGGGGCATGGGAAGTCTGTCCGAGGCTTGCGCCGTAGCTTATATCATCAAAAACAAGGACAAGCCCGTCCGAGGGAAATTCATTTTCGGGGATAGTATTTTCAAATTCTTTAACAATATCGGATATATTATTTTTGTCGGTTTTCTTTCCGTAAACGGTCTGGAAACCGATATTTTTAAGCCATTCAAGGCGGTTTGCGAAAGAATTTTCCTCACAGCCGTCCGCAGAGACAAGATTAAATGCAAAGAAATTTATATTTCTGTCGGCAGTAATTTTTGAATCGAGATTTCTTACAGTTCCGACACATAAATTTCTTGGGTTTTTATACTTTGCACCCTCGTCTGTTTCGGCATTTATACGCTCAAAATCCTTGTATTTCATGAGAGATTCGCCACGGACAACAAGTTTTCCCGTGAACGGGATTTTTGCGGGGATTCCTCTGATATGACGGGCATTTTGCGTTATGTCCTCGCCTGTTTCGCCGTTTCCACGGGTGACAGCCTGAACAAGCACACCGTTTTCATAGGTTAAAACGAGCGTTAAACCGTCAAGTTTCCAGCTTATAAAGGCAGTATTTTCGCCGAGCCATTCTTTTAATTCGTCAATATTTTTAGTTTTTTCAAGGGAAAGCATTTTTGATTCATGCTTGATTTTTTTGAGTGCAGATGCGACCTCATAGCCGACTTTCTGTGTACGGCTTCCGCTGAGAATGATTCCCGTTTCATTTTCGAGGGAAACAAGCTCATCATAAAGCTTATCATATTCGGCATCGGACATTTTCTCAACACCCGTGTTGTAATAAGCGTCTGCGGCAGATGAGAGTATCTCATTGAGTTCGCTCATTCTTTTAATTTTATCCATATATACCTCTTTTTATAAAAACACCCCCGATTTTCATCGGGAGTGCTTTTTTTATATTAGTTTACGCTTCTCTTAACATAAGATGTGTGGAGAACCTCATGAGCCTTGTGACTGCCGGGCTTTTCAAAGAATGTATCATAAACTTCCTTGATAGCGGGGTTGTTGTGGGATTGTCTGAGGGGCATTGATTTGTCGAGGTTGTAGAGAACCTTTGCACGTTCTTCTCTGATGTCAACAAAGTTTCTGATACCCATGGGAACCTGAGGCTGACCGCCGCCGTTTACACAGCCGCCGGGACAAGCCATGATTTCAATGAACTGATAATCTGCTTCGCCACGCTGAACCTTTTCGAGAACTTCTCTTGCATTTGAGAGACCGCTTGCAACGCATACCTTAACATCGAGGTCGCCAACCTTGTAAGTAGCTTCCTTGATACCTGATGTACCTCTTACTTCGGGGAGGTCAGTAACAGTTTCGCCTGTGAGAGTATGAACCGCTGTACGGAGAGCAGCCTCCATAACACCGCCTGTTGCACCGAAGATAACGCCTGCGCCTGTTGAAATTCCGAGCGGGTCGTCAAATTTCTCATCGGGGAGAGCATTGAAGTTTATACCTGCACGTTCAATCATTCTGCCGAGTTCACGGGTTGTAAGTGAATAATCAACATCGGGAACGCCTGCGGCACTCTGGTCGGGTCTGCCGATTTCAAATTTCTTTGCTGTACAGGGCATGATAGAAACCATTACGATATTCTTGGGGTCGATACCCATTTTTTCAGCCCAGTATGTCTTAGCTGTTGCACCGAACATCTGCTGAGGAGACTTGCAGGTTGAAAGGTGGGGGAGCATATCGGGGAAGTAATGCTCACAGAATTTAACCCAGCCGGGTGAGCATGATGTAATCATCGGGAGAACTCCGCCGTTCTGTACACGCTCAATAAATTCGTTTGCTTCTTCCATGATTGTGAGGTCGGCAGCGAAATCTGTGTCGAATACCTTGTCAAAGCCGAGTCTGCGGAGAGCAGCAACCATTTTGCCTTCAACGTCAGTACCGATGGGAAGTCCGAATGCTTCGCCGAGACCTGCTCTTACTGCGGGAGCTGTCTGAACGAGAACAGTCTTTTCGGGGTCTGCGATAGCTGCGAGAACGTCCTTGATGTAGTCCTTTTCGGAAATAGCACCAACGGGACATACAGCGATACACTGTCCGCATGATACACAGCTTGTCTCACCGAGACCCATGTCAAATGCAGATCCGATATATGTCTTGAATCCACGCTCATTAGCACCGATAACGCCTATACCCTGAGTTTTTCCGCAGACTGCAACGCAGCGGCGGCAAAGGATACACTTGTTGTTGTCACGGTACATATGTGCAGCGGAATCATCTATTTCATACTGATTGTTTACGCCGTCATAAACCGAGCCGTCCTCAATACCGTAGTCCTTGCAGAGCTTTTGAAGTTCGCAGTTTCCGCTTCTTACGCATGAGAGGCACTTTCTGTCATGAGTTGAGAGAATGAGTTCGAGAGTTCTCTTTCTTGACTCAATTACCTTGGGGGAGTTTGTGAGAATTTCCATGTTGTTTGAGCAGGGATAAACACAGCCTGCAACAAGGCGGAAACCTCTGCCTTCGTTTACTTCCGTAACGCAGATACGGCAAGCACCGATTTCGTTTATTTCTTTCATATAGCAAAGTGTGGGAATTTCAAAGCCCGCAGCGTGAGCAGCTTCAAGAACTGTGCTGCCCTTGGGCACGGAAATCTCAACACCATTAACTTTAACTGTGATATTTTCCATTGATAATTCCTCCGCTTACTTCTTGATGATTGCCTTAAACTTACAGGTTGCGATACAAGCACCGCACTTTACGCACTTATCCTTGTCGATTTCATATGCAGGCTTTTTCTTGCCGGGTGCAGTGTAGTCTGTAACAGTGATAGCGTTTGCGGGACACTGTTTAGCGCACATACCGCAGCCAAAGCACTTGTCTTTCTCAATCTCAAAGCTGAGAAGGTCTTTACATACGCCTGCGGGACATTTCTTATCGACAACGTGAGCGATATACTCATTTCTGAAACATTTGAGTGTTGAAAGTACGGGGTTGGGAGCTGTCTGTCCGAGACCGCAGAGGGAGTTGGATTTAACGTGATATGCGAGTTCTTCGAGCTTGTCGAGGTCTTCGAGAGTTCCCTTGCCCTTTGTGATTTTGTCGAGTATCTCCCACATTCTCTTTGTACCGATACGGCAGGGAGTACATTTACCGCATGACTCGTCAACAGTAAATTCAAGGAAGAACTTAGCGATATCAACCATACAGTTATCTTCGTCCATAACGATAAGTCCGCCTGAACCCATCATAGAACCGATGCTTATAAGGTTGTCATAGTCAATCGGAATATCAAAATGTTCAGCAGGAATATAGCCGCCCGAGGGACCGCCTGTCTGAGCAGCCTTGAATTTCTTTCCGTTGGGGATACCGCCGCCGATTTCTTCGATAACTTCACGGAGAGTTGTACCCATGGGAATTTCAACAAGACCTGTGTTCTTTATCTTACCGCCGAGAGCAAATACCTTTGTACCCTTTGATTTTTCAGTACCCATTGATGCGAACCACTGTGCGCCGTTGAGGATAATCTGGGGGATATTTGCGTATGTTTCAACGTTGTTGAGGATAGTGGGCTTCTGGAAAAGACCTTTTTCTGCGGGGAAAGGCGGACGGGGACGGGGTTCGCCGCGGTTGCCTTCGATAGATGTCATGAGGGCAGTTTCCTCACCGCAAACGAATGCGCCTGCGCCGAGACGGAGGTCAATGTCAAAGTCAAAGCCTGTTCCGAAAATATCCTTGCCGAGCATACCTGCTTCACGAGCCTGTTTTATTGCGATATTAAGACGTTCAACGGCTATAGGATATTCTGCACGGACATATATGTAACCCTGTTTTGCACCGATAGCATAACCTGCAATAGTCATGGCTTCGAGAACAACATGGGGGTTACCTTCGAGAACGGAACGGTCCATAAATGCACCCGGGTCGCCCTCGTCAGCGTTACAGCAGACATATTTCATATCGGCATCGGGAACGATGTTTCTTGCGAGTTTCCACTTCATACCTGTGGGGAATCCGCCGCCGCCACGTCCACGGAGACCTGAATCGAGAATTGTCTGGATAACGTCTTCGGGTTTCATTTCTGTGAGAACTTTTCCGAGAGCCTTGTATCCGTCTCTGCCTATGTATTCATCTATATTTTCGGGATTGATAACGCCGCAATTTCTGAGTGCAACACGGTGCTGCTTCTTATAGAAAGCAGTATCATCGAGAGCCTTTATGTTGTCGCCGTCAACAGTTTCTTCATAGAGAAATTCCTTTACGGGATTTCCGCCGAGGAGGTGTTCCTCAACGATTCTGGGGATTTCTTCAACATCAACACGTGAATAGAATGAACCCTCGGGATATACAATCATGATAGGTCCTCTTTCGCAGAGACCGAAACAGCCTGTCTTGACTATCTGTACCTTGTCGGTGAGATTTTTTGCCGCAAGTTCTTCTTCGAGCTTTGCGATTATTTTGGGAGAACCTGAAGAAGTACAGCCTGTACCGCCACAGACAAGAACGTGCTTTTCGTATTTTGAAGAAGCGTTGCTGCCGTGGGTTCTGAGAGCGACTTCACCCTCCATTGATTCTCTGACAATCTTGAGTTCTTCAAGAGTCTTCATAAGTCAACCTCCTATATTATTAAGCGTATTTGGAAATAATTTTGTCAACGTCATCAACGGTAAGACGACCGTAAACGTCTTCATTTACCGTGAGGACGGGAGCAAGTCCGCAGGCACCTATGCAGCGGCAGGCTTCGAGTGAGAATTTACCGTCGGGAGTACATTCGCCTCCTGCGATACCGAGTTTTTCCTGAAGCTTGTCGTAGATATCGCCTGAGCCTTTAACATAGCAGGCAGTACCAAGACAGACCGAGATAGTATATTCGCCCTTGGGATAGAGTGAGAACTGAGCATAGAAAGTAACTACGCCGTAGATTTTCTCAAGGGGAATACCTGTGTTGTCGGAAATTATCTTCTGAACCTCAATGGGCAGATAGCCGTAAATTTCCTGAGCTTTCTGGAGTATCGGCATTAAAGCACCCTGACTGTCCTTTTTCTCCTTGATAATTTCGAGGAGCTGTGCTTCCTGTTCGGGAGTACCCTTGAAAGGAACTGTAGACTTTGATGAATTCATTTAATATGAACCTCCTTTTATATTGTATGTCCATAGCTGATGCCGTTGCGGCACATATCGCATATCACATATCTTAATGTATTATAACATATATTCAAAAAAATTTCTATCGTTATTTTAACTGAATCGGATATTTTTTAATTGTATACATTACACAAAATTTTATGTTAATAATGATTAGTATAAACTAACACTTACAAATGTCAAGTTTTTGGGGATTTTTCTGCATTTTATTTGTAAAAACAAAAAGCGGAAATGCCGTTTTAAGGGCATCTCCGCTTGAAAAAATTTCAACTTTTATATTATTTAAATTCGGTTATAATACCAGCATCAAACAATTGTATTTCAGCGGCATCTTTTCCCGTAACGCCTGAATTGCCGTCAACATCAGCATTTATGAGTGCAACGGAGTCAAGAGGGTACACTTCGGCATTTGCGAGATATTGAAGTATTGCAACGGCATCTGAAATACTCACATCTCCGTCAAGGTTTGCATCGCCTTTAAGTATTGCAGGTTCTTGTGATTCGGGTATTTCCTCAGTCCATACGGCTTCAAGGCTTATTCCGAGACCCGGGGCTGCGCCGGGGATAATGAAATCTTCACCGACTTCATAAACTTTGTCCTCAAATTTCCAGCCCGCAATCCTGTAACCGTCCCTGTCCAAATCGGGACACTGAACGGCTGTATCCGTATCGCCTTTGAGTTTAACATTGTCAATGCCCTTAACGCCCGATTTGAAAACGACAGTATAATTTTTGGGTGTCCATACGGCTGTGAATGTCACATCAACGCTCGGAACTTCAACGGTTGCACCGGGGGCATAGATTTTTTCGTCATAGTCGGAAAGCCAGCCTGTGAGGTTGAAACCGTTTCTTGAAAATCTGTCGGCTGCGGCGAGTTCCGTTGAAGAATATTCATTTTTCGGGAAAGTATGGGAAGTATTTCCGTTAAGTCTGTCAACATCTCCCGCATAGAAAGTAAAATTTATTCTTTTGAACCATTGGGGAGTGAGAACTATATCCTCATCGGGCATAATGATTCTCTGGTTATAATCTATTTTCAGGTCACCCAAGAACCAGCCTCTTGAATAAGCGTTGTCGAGAATTATAGATGTCATATCGGGGGATACGACCTGTCCTGCGACTGCCTTGAAATCCTTTAACCATTCGGGTCTTTCGATTGGTTCGCCCTCAAAATCGGTAACATATGTTATTGTGTGGCGGACAGCCTCTTTTGCAGATGATGACCATACGGGTTCAAGGGTTACTGCCGCACCTGATGCAAGAACATCATCGGGTACAAGGAAAACGTCACCCTTCTGATATGCATAAACATTGTCATATGTCCAGCCGTTGAAATGGTATCCCTCTCTTGAAAGACTGCCTTCGGGAATGGAGATATAGGTTGCATTTTCAACGGGCTTGAAAAGTTCGGGGTCTGTCTGAGAACCAAATTCAACGCCCTCCTGTGTCGTGTCAAAAGAAATCGTAACGCCGGCGGGTGTTGTACCTGTAATTTCATCTTCCGCAGAAGCAGTCACAGCAGATGATGATACGGCAATAAGTACCGCAGACAGAAAAGCGGCGGATTTTTGTAATTTTTTCATTTTTCCCTCCCGTCCGACACAAGGTCAGACAAAACAATTTTTTTCTTTATTGTACCTGTAATTTATCAGAGAGAGTTTTTTCTCTATATCCTCTCTGGAAATACACATACTCCTGCAAAGTTCTTCAAGATTCGGGTATTCGTCCCTGAGCTTTGTGTTTACGTAACTGAGAAGAATTGCGGGGTCTTTCGGAATATTCATTATGTCATGCTCCTTTCGCAGATAAGGCTGTATACAACTTTAAAATAAATATACAGTAATTATTTCTTTTTGTCAATAGAATACAAAGAATACCGTAAATTAATTTTTTGTTAATAAGTATTATGATATTATTTATTATCGGCTTTATTATGGTTTATCAGTAAACAAAATGCTGATTTTCGTTATTTTTAATGAAATTCAGAAAAAATTTCTTGTATTTTGTCTGAATAACTAATTGACAATCTTAATGTGTTATGATAAAATAGTGAGGTAGAATATTATTGTCAGGCGGTATAAAGGCAGACAGGCACTTTTCACGGATATGCCCCGAATGACTCAGAATGGAAACAAGACGATAACTGAAAGGAAGTATTTTAATGGGCAAAGAAAATCCTACTGCACCAACAGAAAACAAGACAAGCAAAAAGGATATATACAAACAGATAAAATTATCGCTCGAAGCCGAAAACAAGACAGATACAGATGAAAGCGTAAAGAACGCAGGTCAGCAGAGCGCACAGGCTGCCGCCTATGCCGCTTCCGCTCTCGGAGGTTCAAAAAAATCAAAGGCTGATACAAAGAAAGAAAAGCCTGCCGAAAAACAAAACAAACCCGCAGAAGAAAACAAGCCCCCTCAGCAGGAAGACGTTTCCGCAGAAACTCAGAAAGACAATGAGGAAAAAGCCCGTCAGGCTGAAAAAGCCGCAGCAGAAATTTCAGCTCAGGCTCAGAAAGCTTCCGCCAAAAGAAATACACCCAAGATAGACGATATCCCCGAATACCGCCCGCCTGAAACGGCTGAAAGAAAAAGAGTCAAGCACAAGGGAAATTCCGCCGCCGCCGCCAAAAGCAGCGCAGGAACAACAGTCGCACTCGTTGCATTTTCCGTACTCGTTGTTTTCGCACTCGTCTATACGATTATCGCTTTTTCGTACAGAAATAAATTCCTCCCGAATACCTACGTCAACGGCGTGAATATTTCCGGAATGACCACCGAGGAAGCAGAAAAGGCAATAATTGAAAATGTCGCAAACGATGAGATAACTTTTGTTGAGCAGGACGGCGAAAAAGTTACTTTCACGGGCGACCAGTACGAAAGCACATACAAGCTCCCCGGAGGTTCGCTTGACGATGCAGCCGCAGAAAACCGTGCTTTATGGCTCGGAAAACTTATCAAGGAAACAGACTACAATGTATCTTTGGAGCATACATACTCCGATGATGCAATAAAAGAAATCGTTTCTGCATATGACTGGGGCTATGTCGCTCCAAAAAATGCGGAAATAATTTCCGATGAATCGGGAAAGTTTTCGATTCAGCCCGAAGACAACGGAAATTCAGTAAAAACAGACGTTCTCGGAGAATATGCCGTTGAACAGATGAAAAGCGGTATAAACGAAATCGTAATGACGGATTCAAACTGCTACGAAAAAGCTAAAATTACTTCCGAGGACCTTGTAAGTACTCTTGACCTCTACAACAGAATCGGAAATATCAGCATAACCTTTGAAATGACAAACCGTGAGGAAATTTTCGACCCCGTAGGCACTGAAAATATCGATTACAAAACTATTGCCGACTGGCTCACAATCGTTGATGACAAGGTTGTTGTTGACAGTCAGAAGGCACAGCAGTGGGTAAGAGAAAATATCGCACAGAAATATGACACATACGTTGAGGGCTATACAAGACAGTTCACAACAACAATGGACGGAACTATCGAACTTCCCCTCGGATATACAGGCATTTACGGCTGGGCAACAGACGTTGAGGCTACCGCAGACAAACTCATTCAGCTCATCATGGCAGGCGAATCCTGTTCGACAGAACCCGTTTACTCTCAGGAAGGTTTCCGTATGCACAGCGAAGCTGAGGGCTATTCCTACACAAAGAAAACCTATATCGAAGTAAGCCTCAGCCGTCAGCACCTCTGGTATTATGTTGACGGAGACCTGTTCCTTGAATCAGATGTAGTTACGGGTATGTCATGGGACCCCGAAAGACAGACACCTCCCGGAATGTTCCGTGTATGGAGCGTAGAGGCAAATGTTATACTCGGAACTTATGCAATTCAGGGCTATGAGTGTCCCGTTGACTTCTGGATGCCCATTGACTATACGGGTATCGGTCTGCATGACCTCTATCACGCATCTTACGGCGGAAATGTCCGTGACTGGGAAGGTTCACACGGCTGTATAAATCTCCCGTGGGATACTGCATCGGCAATTTACAATCAATGCGTAGTAGGAACTCCCGTGGTAATTACTCCTTGATGACAATTCAAAAGCTGCACTGAAATGTGCAGCTTTTTTTATGGGATAATATTTGATTTATTCTGTAAAAAAATAACTGTAACGTATTGACGAAAGGCAAGAAATATTATATAATTAAAGTGTGTGAGATTTTATATGTGTTCGGCAGTGAGATGCTGTCGGAAGAAAGAGTGATAATATGAAAAATTTTGTTTCGGCATCGGTTCTCAGTGCCGATATGCTTAATCTGAGAGATGAAATATCAAAAATCAAAAATGCAGGGGTTGATATGCTCCATTTTGATGTTATGGACGGAGTTTTTGTTCCGAATATAACCTACGGTCTGCCCGTCCTTGAACAGGTCAGAAAAGAAACAGATATAATCCTTGATGTTCACCTCATGATTATTGACCCGATAAAATATGTAAAACGTTTTGCCGAATGTGGTGCTGATATTATATCTTTTCATCTTGAAAGCCAAAGCAATACAATGGATACCATAAAGGCAATAAAATCCGCAGGCGCAAAGGCTGCCCTTGCAGTAAAACCGAATACCCCCATAGAAAATGCCTTTGAATATCTGCCTTATCTCGACATGATTCTTGTGATGACCGTTGAACCGGGATTCGGCGGACAGGGATTTATTCCCGAAACCGTTGAAAAAGTCAAAATCATAAAAGATAAAATAATTTCCCTCGGACTTGATATTGATGTTCAGGTTGACGGCGGAATAAACGACAAAACAGCGGAAATTGTAAAGTCTGCGGGTGCAAATGTACTTGTTTCGGGAAGCTGGCTCTTTAAATCCGAAAATATGGCGGAAGCTGTAAAAAAGTTGAAGAAAGCTGAGGAATAATGGACAATACAAAGATTAAAAGCCATGTATGGCTTGACCTTGCGGTAACATTGTTCGGACTTTCCGTTGTTTCATATTTTTACTACGGAGAGAGATTTCTTTTGCTTTCGGGAGTATGTCTGGGAGTTTCCTGTACAGCGGAGATAATATGCTCAAAGCTTATGCACAAAAAATTCGATGATTTTCATTTCATATCCGATGCGATGATGATATCGCTTATGCTGCCTGCTGTTTTCAGCCTGAAAATTGCGGGATTAGCCTGTATTTTTGCAGTAATTGTCACGAAGAATATTTTCGGCGGAAAAGACAATATGATATTTTCTCCTGCGGCGGCGGCATATGTTTTCATGCTTACTTCATGGAAAGACAATCTGCTGAAATATCCCGAACCGAATACGAAATATCAGGCGGGCGAAAAAATTACGGACCTTGTATATTCCGCAAGTCACAACTTCAACATGGAGGGTAAAACAGATATAAGTGACTTTGACCTCATGCTCGGAAATTTCAGCGGTGCATCGGGAACAGTAATAATACCTGTTCTTGTTGTTTCGGCAGTTGTGCTTATTTTAAGGCGTGACATATCCGCAGGCGCATTTTTCGGAACTGTTGCGGGAACTGTTTTAATGGCATTTATAATCCCCGCAACCGATGATATCATTCAGTCCGCAAAATACAGCCTTTGCATGAATATGACGCTGTTTTCCGCAATATACATAGTATCAGACAGGAGAACAGCCCCCGAAAAGGATTACTACGCATTTTTCTACGGACTTTTCATAGCCGTAATATCATATATACTTATAATCACAACGGCACAGGAAAACGCAATTGTTATTGTTTCGGTAATATTCACCCCTGTTGCTCTCGGCATTAAAAACCTCGAAAATAAAATCAGACTTGCAGGCGAAAATGACGGAAATCTGAGAGGGGAGGCTGAAAGCATTGAATAAGGACAAATTTTCCGTGTTTGACGGTCTCTGGAAAGACAATACGATTCTTTCGGCATTAATGGTAATATCCCCCGTGATAGTCTGCGGAAACACTCTCAGAAATGCACTGGCGATAATATATGCATTTTCGGCAATAACGCTTTTTTCCGTTGTAATCGCATCATTTGTCCCGAAAAATCTGCCTTATACAATAAGAACGATAATAAATGCCGCTATTGCATCACTTGTATATATTCCCGTAAAACATATGGCTGTGGGATTTTTCCCTGATGTGATTCCGAGGACGGGAATATATTTCCCTCTGCTTGCGGTAAATTCAATTATAATTCTTCATACGGAGTCAAAATTTTTCAAGATGAAAAAGCCTGAGATGATTGGTTCGCTTGTTTTCTATATACTGGGATTTGATTTGATAATGCTGATTATTTCGGTTATAAGGGAAATATTCGGTCACGGAACTTTGAATGAAAATGTTATAAATATTAATTTTATAAGCGGATTGAGTGAGCCTTTCGGCGGATTTGTACTTCTCGGACTTTTATGCGGTCTTTACAGGAAAATGCGTTCGGGAAACAGAATATCGGGAGGGGATAAAAATGTTTCTGATAACTGAACTTATCGCCTTTCTCTGCGGAAATCTCATACTTAATCAGGCACTCGGCATAAGTACAATGTTCACAGCCGCAAAGGACAGGAAAAATTTAATCGGCACGGCTGCGGTGATAACAATATTCACAACATTTGCCTCGGCATTTGCCTGTTTTATTGATTTGATTTTTCCGCAGACGGATATAAGACTTTTGCTGTATGTTGTTGCAGTCGGAATAATATATATCGGGCTTCTTTTCGGTCTGAAAAAATTCAGCGGAAAAAATTTTGTGAAGTACAGGAAATATATTCATATATCCGCTTTCAACTGCGCTGTAATGGGAACTGTTTTCACGATTGGCGGAACGGCTGAAAATGCAGGATTTTTCAGGTATATTTCGGCAGGCATTGAGGCGGGGGCAGGATTTGTCCTTGCATCGCTTATTCTCACAGCCGCATACAAAAGGCTTGATTCAGAAAAAGTTCCGCCGTCATTCAGGGGATTCCCCGCAATGCTTGTCTATCTGGGCATTATATCAATGGCACTGTATGCGCTTAAATAACAGGAGAGAGAAATGAAACGCAGAAAGTACAAAGGAAGGAAAATTTACAAAACAAAAGAAAAAAATTACTATGACAAAAGTTTCGGCGGAAAATTTTTTTCGCTTCTCCTTACACTTATACTTCTCGGAGGAGTTGCATTTATAGGTTACAGTTTCGCAGAACCCATGCTTAATTTCAGCAAAAAGGCAGGCGATACAGTAAGCGAAAATCTTAACAGTATCGTCCCCGAAACTACCGTATCAACCGAAACCGTCACAACACAGACAACGTCAACAACTACTTCAACGACAACTGCTTCAAAAACCACAGCGACAACAACTTCCGCAACAACGGCGGATACAGAATTTCAGTCATGGGAAACAACGGCTGTAACAAAAAAGACAGGCGATTACAGGGCATCGACCGTCCCCGTTTCGGCTATGAGAAGTCTTGAAAGCCTTGATTCGGCATTATTTTCGATTCCTTCTGTTGAAGATATAGAATATATCGAAATACCGCTGAAAATAAGCGGAGGAGTTATCTGTTACAACTGTACTTCTCAGGAGGCAAGAAGTTCAAATGCAATAGTTTCCACGCTTGAAATAAGGGATATAATTTCAACAATCAAAAATCACGGCTATAAGCCTGCGGCAGTTGTAAGCACTTTTGATGATGCAATTCTGCCATTGAGGTTTGCGTCCTGCGGATATACTTTCCGTGATGATTCATTGTGGCTTGACAAGAACAATCAGCCCCATTCGTCACCTTTTTCAGATGCGGCACTTGCCTATAACAGCTATGTTATTCAGGAGGCAGCGGCGGCAGGCTTTGAGAAAATAATCTGCACGGATTTTGAAATTCCCGAATTTTCGCAGGAGGAACTCAAAAACCTTGATTCAAAGTTCGGAAATGATTCCGAAAGATGTACCGCACTTGTTTCGGCATTTTCGTTTTTCAGGGAACACTCTGCGGATTTCAAGGCGGAAATATTCCCGCAGTTCAATGCGGAGGATATTCTTTTAAGCAGAGATGAGATGTTTTTCTCAAAGAAATTAAACACAGACAAAATAGCGGTAAATATCGACATCGACAGCATAAGCGGCACTATCTCCGACAGAACGGGTATTTATGAATTCAGCGGTACACCTGCCGATATGACGGAAAAAATGCTCGGTCTTATAAAAGGAGAACTCAAAGGCAAAAAAGTTACGGTAAGAATAACGGGAACGGACTGCGACTGGTATTCACTCTACGAGGCAGGTCAGAAAGCGGCTGAACTTGGTTTCGGTTCGTTCGTAATTGGTTAAATATATCCGATTTTTCGGAGAACGGAGTTATAAAATGGCAGAAAATTTTAAAGTTTCTTTAAAGAAAGTAATTGACGAGTTCAAACTCGAAACTATCTATATTCACAAGGACGCAAAGGATATAATGATAGACGAAAATGATGTAAACAGACCGGGTTTGCAGCTTATGGGATTCTATGAGTATTTCAATCCCGAACGCATACAGATTATAGGAAAAATGGAATTTGCATATCTTTCAACAATTGACGAGAAAACAAGAAAAGAAAGATTACAGCTTCTCTTTGCACAGAGACTTCCCGCCCTTATAATCACAAGGGAACTCCCGTATTTTTCGGAAATGCTCGAACTTGCAAAGGAATATGAAGTACCGCTTCTCAGGAGCAAGGAAAGCACTTCAAACTTCATGTCGGGACTTATAGCGTTCCTCAACCTTAACCTTGCACCGAGAGTTACCCGTCACGGCGTACTTATCGAAATATACGGCGAAGGAGTTTTCATCACGGGTGAAAGCGGTGTAGGTAAAAGCGAAACTGCAATCGAGCTTGTAAAGAGAGGTCACCGCCTTGTCGCAGATGATGCCGTTGAAATCAGAAAGGTTTCCAACATAAGCCTTGTGGGAAGCTCTCCCGACAATATCCGCCATTTCCTTGAACTGAGAGGTATAGGAATTATCAATGCAAGGCGACTTTTCGGTATCGGTGCTGTTAAGATGACGGAAAAACTTGACCTCGTTGTTGAACTTGAACAGTGGAACTCCGAAAAGGTTTACGACAGAATGGGTGTTGATACGGAATATGTTACTCTCCTCGGAGTTAAAGTTCCCGCACTGACCATTCCCGTAAAGCCGGGTCGAAATCTTGCCGTAATCCTTGAAGTTGCGGCTATGAACAACAGGCAGAAGAAAATGGGCTACAATGCCGCCGCCGAACTTCTTCACCGTCTGGGAATGGAATCAGACCCGAAAGAAACGGTAAGAGACTATGAGGCTTTCTGATATCATTGTATTTATATAAACAGGGGGAAACAGAAGTGATAGATTTAAATGAACTGACAGAACTTTGCGACAGGCTCGGCTGCCGCATTACACCCGAATGTCCTTTAAGCGAATATATAACATTCAGATTCGGCGGTCCGTGCCGTGCATTGATAAGTGTAAATTCCGTGCAGTCGGTATCCGAACTTGTAAAATATCTCAGCGGAAATTCCATAAAATACGGCATTATCGGACGTGGAAGCAATATTATTGCGGCAGATGAAGGCTTTGACGGAATCATACTTCTTTTCGGAAGTGATTTTGCGAACATTGAAGTCAGGGACGATATTATAAAATGCGATTCGGGTGCTTTGCTCATGTCAGCCTGCGCCCATGCCCAGAGGGCAGGGCTTTCGGGAATGGAAAATCTTTTCGGAATCCCCGGAACTGTCGGCGGTGCATTGTATATGAACGCAGGTGCATACGGCAGCGAAATGAAAGATATTGTCGTATCTGCCGAATATGTCGATAAAAACGGCGAAATAAAAACAGTCGGCTCGGAGAAAATGAACCTTTCTTACAGGTACAGCATATTCTTTGAAACGGGAAGCATTATAACTTCCGTGACAATGCGTCTTAAAAAGGGCGAACCCGACAAAATCAAAGAGGCTATGACAGAGTGTATGCACAAGAGAAGCTCAAAACAGCCCCTTGAATATCCGAGCGCAGGCAGTACATTCAAAAGACCGGAGGGCAGTTATGCCTCTCTGCTTATAGAACAGTGCGGTCTTAAAGGTCTTTCCTGCGGCGGTGCAATGGTGAGCGAAAAACATTCGGGCTTTGTCATAAACAAGGGCTGTGCCACCTGTGCGGACGTTCTTGAACTTTGCGGAAAGGTACAGCAGATAGTAAAGGAAAAAACAGGTTATCAGCTTGAACTTGAACCTGTTATACTCAAATAATCATGGAGGAAAGTATGCAGGTTTTGATTGTTACGGGAATGTCAGGTTCGGGAAAATCAAGCGTAATGGACGTTATGGAGGATATAGGCTATTACTGTATAGACAATATACCGCCTGCGCTTATAGGAAAATTCGTTGACCTGTGCAGGAAATCCGAAACCAATATAAGCAAAATCGCAGTTGCAGTTGACATAAGAACGGGCGATATGTTTGCGGAAATATTCCATTCGTGGCAGATTCTCAAAGATGACGGTGATGTTGACGTAAAAGTTCTTTTTATTGAGGCAAATGACGAAGTGCTTATAAAGCGTTACAAGGAGACAAGAAGAAAACACCCCCTTGATGAAAAATTCAACGGAAATTTGCATGAGGCTATAAAGTACGAATGGAGACAGCTTTCACAGCTCAGGGAAATTGCGGACTATTATATCGAAACTTCCCAGCTTTCGGCATCTCAGCTTAAAGAGGAAGTCAAGTCGATTTTCCTTGCGAGAAATTCCGATTCAATGATTGTAAAAGTTATGTCGTTCGGCTATAAGTACGGCGTATCAACGGAATCAGACCTTGTATTTGATGTCAGATGTCTGCCGAATCCCTATTATGTTGACGCACTCCGCTACCGTACAGGCTGTGAAAACTGCGTGAGGGATTATGTCATGAGCTTTGAACAGTCAAAAATACTTTTTGAAAAGCTTGTCGATTTGATAGACTATCTCATACCGCTTTATGTCAGCGAGGGAAAGAGTCAGCTTGTCATAGCTTTCGGCTGTACGGGCGGAAAACACCGTTCAATAACTTTTGCGGAACTTATGGCTGAACATCTTACGGCAAACAATTACAAGGTGCAGAAATATCACCGTGATATAACAAAAGACAAAAAATTTACATAAGTAAGGGGGACTTTGCTGTTTTTTTCCGGCGGAGTCCCTTTACATTCAGGAGTTGGTTAAATGTCATTTTCAGGCGATGCAAGAAGGGAAATATGCTCATATATCAATGACAAGGATAAAAAATTTGCCTGTCTTTACGGTATGCTTTTGTTTTGCAGGAAACTTTCCCGTGAAAAAATATCATTCCAGACGGAAAGCAGAACTTCTGCGGAAACTTTTTCCGTGCTTTTCGGGAGTGTCATACACAGAAATATAAACTTTACGGACAAAAAGCGCAAAAATGATTCAACGCTTTACAGCTTTGACATATGCGACAGTGATATAATAAATGAGGTTTTCAGGGTATATCATTTTACGGAAAACGAAAGAACTATCAACTGCGAAATGATTTCAACAAGCAGTCTCGGAATTTTCACGGCGGGAGTATTTCTTGCCTGCGGAAGCGTGAACGACCCGAATAAGGAATATCACCTTGAATTTATATCCCCGTGCGAATCCCTTGCAAATGAACTTGTTTCACTTCTGAAAGACATAGGCGCAAACGCAAAAACCGCAGTCCGCAGAAATCAGTATGTAGTCTATCTCAAAGACAGCGAATCAATAGAAGATACTCTCACATTCATAGGTGCGCCACAGTGTACACTTGAAATAATGAATGTCAAAATATATAAAGATGTCAGAAACAAGGCAAACAGAATAGCAAACTGCGACACCGCAAACATTGACAAAGTAATAAATGCCGCCATAAAACAGACGGAAGATATAAAGCTTATAATAAGCACAAACGGTCTTGAAAGCCTTAATGACGAACTGCGTGAAGTTGCACTTCTGCGCCTTGAAAATGAGGATATGAGCCTTAAAGACATAGGCGAAAATCTTTCCGAACCAATAAGCCGTTCGGGAGTGAATCACAGATTCAAAAAAATCGCAAAGATAGCTGATGATATAAGAAAAGGGGTGACAAGTTGACGGGAAATGAATTTGTACATCTTCATCTTCATACGGAATACAGCCTGCTTGACGGGGCTTGCCGTATAAAGGATTTGATAAAACATATAAAATCAATAGGACAGAATGCAGTTGCAATAACCGACCACGGAAATATGTACGGTGCTGTTGAATTTTGGAACGAGGCGGTAAATGCAGGAATAAAGCCGATAATCGGCTGTGAAGTATATGTTGCTCCGAGGACAAGGCACGACAGGGAACACGTACTCGACAAAAAACCTTATCATCTCATATTGCTCTGCGAAACTTATGAGGGATATAAAAATCTTGTTAAACTTGTAACGCTTTCCAATACGGAAGGCTTTTACGGCAAGCCGAGAGTTGATATAGAACTGCTGAAAAAATACCATAATGGGATTATCTGTCTTTCAGCCTGTCTTTTCGGGGAAATCGCAAGGCTTCTGCTTAATAACGAATATGAACAGGCAAAGAAAAAAGCCTTGCAGTACAGGGATATTTTCGGGGAGAACAATTATTTTCTCGAAATCCAGAATCATAATATAGCTGATGAAAAAAGGCTTATTCCGCTGATTTGCAGGCTTTCGGACGAAACGGGTATTCCGCTCACCGCAACAAACGACTGCCATTACATAAATAAAAAAGATTCCGAAACGCAGAAAATTTTAATGTGTATTCAGACAGGGAAAAAATTAAGTGACCCCGATGCACTGTCTTTTGAGACAGATGAATTTTATGTAAAATCAGCCGAAGAAATGTATTATCTTTTCGGAAACAGACGGGACGCTCTTGAAAATACCGTAAAAATTGCCGAAAGATGCAATGTGAAATTTAATTTCGGAAATATAATGCTCCCTGAATTTAAAGCGGATAATATTAAAAATAATGACTTGTATTTCCGTGAACTCTGCATAAAAGGTATGCATAAAAGATACGGTTCAAATCCCGATGAGAAAATCATAAAACGCCTTGAATATGAATTGTCTGTAATAATTTCCATGAAATTCACGGATTATTTTCTTATAGTGTGGGATTTTATAAGATACGCAAGGGAAAATGATATCCCCGTAGGACCGGGCAGAGGTTCGGGTGCGGGAAGCATATGTGCCTATTGCATAGGCATAACGGGAATTGACCCCATGAAATATAATCTTCTCTTTGAAAGATTTCTCAACCCCGAAAGAATAAGTATGCCTGATTTTGATGTGGATTTCTGCATAGAGGGCAGACAGAAAGTTAAAGACTATGTTTCACGAAAATACGGCTCGGACAGAGTTGCGGGGATAATTGCCTTTGATACTCTCAAAGCAAGGGCAGCCGTCAGAGATGTCGGCAGGGTTATGGAAATACCGTACAGTCTTTGCGACAAGGTTGCAAAGCTTATTGACCCAAGATACAGCCTTGAAACTGCACTGAAGGACTCTGCGGAACTTAATCTTTTATATAATTCCGAAAGAGATGTAAAACGCCTGATAGACAATGCTTTACTGCTTGAAGGTATGCCCCGTCACACTTCAATGCACGCCGCAGGAGTGGTTATATCCGCTGTCCCTTTGAGTGATATAGTGCCGTTGCAGAAAAGCGATGAAAATATCATAACTCAGTATACTATGAATCATCTTGAAAAATTAGGGCTTCTGAAAATGGATTTTCTCGGACTGCGGAATCTGACAATAATAAGGGATACCGTAAGGGAGATAAAAAATTTTGACATAAATAAAATTCCCATTGATGACAAGGAAGTTTATAAAATGCTTTCTCAGGGCGATACGTCAGGGGTTTTCCAGATGGAAAGCGCAGGCATGACGCAGAAATTAATTGATATGTCTCCCGAAAGAATCGAGGATTTGACAGCGGTTCTTGCATTGTACAGACCAGGACCAATGAAATCCATACCGATTTACATTGAAAATAAAAAAGACCCGTCCAAAATAAAATATGCTCACCCGATGTTGAAAGATATACTTTCCGATACATACGGGATAATGGTCTATCAGGAGCAGGTAATGGAAATCTGCCGAAAACTCGCAGGTTATACCTACGGTCATGCCGATAAGGTCAGAAAAGCGATGTCAAAGAAAAAAATTGACGAAATGCTCAAAGAGAGAGATTCTTTTGTTTCGGGGGCAGTATCAAACGGTATTCCCCGAAAGACTGCCGAAAATATTTTTTCGGAAATGGAAAGCTTTGCATCATATGCCTTTAATAAATCCCATGCTGCGGCATATGCTTATCTTGCATATCAGACGGCATATCTTAAATATCATTACCGAGGGGAATATATGTCTGCGCTTATGTCGTCCGTAATGTCATCTGCGGAAAAGCTTTCGGAATATATAAGCGACTGCCGAAATCATAATATAAATGTAATTCCTCCCGATATAAATATAAGCAGAAAAGGATTTTCTTACAGGGACGGCAAAATGTATTTCGGACTTCTTGCCGTTAAAAATGTCGGAAAGGGTCTTTCGGAAAAAATTATATCCGAAAGGGAAAAGAACGGAAACTTTAAAAATTTGCAGGATTTCTGCGAGAGAATGAACGGCAGGGAATTAAATAAAAAAGCCCTTGAATATCTGATTTATGCGGGGGCATTTGACAATATGGGACTTAACCGCCGTCAGATGTCTGAAAATTATGAAAAATTAATGGATATGGCTGATTCCGAAAGCAGGGGAATCATTGACGGGCAGATGAATCTTTTCGGTGCGGAAGAATCCTCGGATATGGATTTTAAAATTCCGTTCAGACCCGAATTTGAACCGAAAAGGCTTTATGCCCTTGAAAAAGAGGCGACAGGGGTATATCTTACGGGGAATCCTCTTTCGGAATACGAATACTTGGCTGATTTGCTCAAAACGGTTAAAATAAATAATTTAGCGGATAAATTCAATGACGGGGACAACTGCCGTCTTATGTGCATTGTTCAGGAGAAAAAAGAACATATTACAAAAAAGGGCGAAAGAATGTGTTTCCTTACGCTTACGGACGGCACGGGAGAACTTGATGCCGTTATGTTTCCCGATATTTATGCGGTCTGCGGTCGGAAAATCCATGAGGACGGCATAATATTCTTAAAGGGCAGAATATCGCTCAAAGATGAGGATATAAGCGCAGTATGCAGTTTCGTTTCCGAAGAAAACGAATTTGAACGCATGACGGAAAATTTAAGGCTTTGCATAGCAACCCGTTCGGACGATTTGAGAATAAACGGGATTATCCCCGATTTATGCAGGAGATATCACGGAAATACCGAAATATGCTGTTATTTCAGGGATACAAGAAAAACCGTAAGATTCAGGGAAAAACAATGCGTTAAGGTTTCACCCGAACTTTACGGCAGACTTTCGGAAATTTTCGGAAGTGAAAATATAGGTTTCACAGGTGTCTGACAATGTATTTATGTGTTAAAAGGAAATTTTTTTGTAAACCCCTTGACAATATTTAATCAAAGTAGTAAAATATACTTGTATGGAATTTAAGCTGTATAAAGCACATAAAGAATGAAAGCAGAATGGAGAGTTTTTATGATTAAGAAAATAGGTGTACTCACAAGCGGCGGAGATGCTCCCGGTATGAATGCGGCTGTAAGAGCTGTCGTAAGAGCAGCACTCAGCAAAGGTATGGAAGTTTACGGTATTCACAGAGGTTACATGGGTCTCATTACAGGAGATATATTCCAGATGAACGAAAAAAGCGTTACGGATATAATCCACAACGGCGGAACGATACTCTATACCGCAAGATGCCCTGAGTTCAGAACCGCAGAGGGCGTTGCAAAGGCTAAGGCTAAATGTGACGAACTCGGAATCGAAGGTCTTGTAGTTATCGGCGGTGACGGTTCA
>JAFYFU010000119.1 GCA_017543595.1 Ruminococcus sp.
CCTCTTATTTAAAATCGTCAGATTTGCGCTTTTAAATCTTGCGCTTTCATTCACTCCGCTGCGCTCCGCTCATTCTCAGCGCAAGGCGCAAATCTTCCTCTTATTTAAAATCGTCAGATTTGCACTTTTTAGGCTTGCTGTTTCGTTCACTTCGTAAAACTCCGTTCACTTTCACAGCAAGGTGCAAATCTTCCTCTCAGGCAAAACATTATTACTTGTTTCAAGAGTTTTTGTTTTTGGGAGTTCTTTCAGCAATCTGCATTTTATAACGGGGCGGACGGGTTTTGGATTATCTTTTTTTCTGCTTTTAAGCTTACTGAAAATTCTTTCCCCGTGAACCGTAAGCAGGCAGAGAAAGACCACAAGTATTTCCGCAGGGAGCATATGCCCACGTTTATCTCCCGAAACGATATTTATTAAAACTATTACAAGAGATAAAATTACTGCGAATATAAAAGAAATCTCACGGACTTTGACTCTTATTGACCTGAAAAAATTAAAAGTTTTTTTCTTCTTTGGCTGGATTATTTCCGTTGCCGCAGATATGATGCAGACGACAAGCAAAGCGATTCCCAGCCCGAAAATTATATCATTAACCATATTAATTTCCCTAAAATTAAATTTTATTTCTTTTTGGATTTTTCTTTTTTCATTTCTTTAACGGCAGGTGTCAGGAGGGCAATAATCATGGCTGTTGCTATTATCACCCCGAAAACACCTTCTACATAATGCCCTTCGCTGAAAAGCTCAAAAGAAAGTCCGAAAAATGCTGTTATTTCCGCAAAGTTGAGGATTATTTCGACTACCGCAAGTATTCCGACAACTGCAATCAAAATATATATGCCAATCATGAATCAAGTTTTAAAACGCTCATGAAAGCTTCCTGCGGAACTTCTACCGTACCGAGCTGACGCATACGTTTTTTACCTTCTTTTTGTTTTTCGAGGAGTTTTTTCTTACGGGTTATATCACCGCCGTAGCACTTTGCGAGGACGTCCTTACGCATAGCCTTGACGGTTTCACGGGCGATAATTTTTCCGCCTATTGCCGCCTGAATGGGGACTTCAAAAAGCTGACGGGGAATATTTTCCTTTAATTTTTCGGCAATTTTTCTTGCTCTGCCGTAAGCCTTTTCGGAATGGATAATAAACGAAAGAGCGTCAACGGTTTCGCCGTTGAGGAGAATATCAAGCTTTACGAGTTTTGACGGAGTATAGCCCATCATTTCGTAATCAAAGCTTGCATAGCCCTTTGTCCTTGATTTGAGAACATCAAAGAAATCATAGACAATTTCATTAAGGGGCAGTTCGTAGTGGAGTTCAACTCTTGTATCGTCAAGGTATTTCATATCCTTGAAAACGCCTCGTCTGTCCTGACAGAGTTCCATAATATTTCCGACATATTCGGACGGGGAGAAAATATTAGCCTTAACTATCGGTTCTTCTGCGGTCTGAATGAGTGCGGGGTCGGGGTAGTTTGTGGGATTGTCTATATACTGCACATCACCGTTTGTCATTGTGACCTTGTATATAACGGACGGGGCAGTGGTTATCAAATCGAGATTATATTCACGTTCAAGTCTTTCTTGAATTATTTCCATGTGGAGAAGTCCGAGGAATCCGCAACGGAATCCGAATCCGAGGGCGATAGAAGTTTCGGGTTCAAAGGACAGGGACGCATCATTGAGCTGTAATTTTTCGAGTGCATCTCTCAAATCTCCGTATTTTGCACCGTCAGCAGGGTATATTCCCGAAAATACCATGGGATTTACTTTTCTGTATCCCGGGAGAGGTTCATCACAGGGGTTGTCGTCATTGGTGACGGTATCGCCTACACGGGTATCTCCTATGGACTTGATAGATGCCGAAATATAGCCTACTTCGCCAGCTTCGAGAGAGCCTTTGTTAATGAGGGACGTTGCGTCCATGAATCCTGCCTCAACAACGGTAAACACCGCACCCGTAGCCATAAGCCTTATATTGTCGCCGACTTTTACAGTACCCTCTTTTATTCTGACATAGATTATAACGCCCTTGTATGAATCGTAATAACTGTCGAAAATAAGGGCTTTAAGGGGCTTTTCGGTATCTCCCTGCGGTGCGGGGATATCAGTAACGATTCTTTCGAGGACTTCCTCAATGTTTATGCCCATTTTTGCGGAAATTCTGGGGGAATCCATAGCAGGTATGCCTATTACGTTTTCGACTTCGCTGCATACTCTTTCGGGGTCGGCAGAGGGGAGGTCTATTTTGTTTACAACGGGGACAACTTCGAGGTCATGTTCAATTGCAAGGTAGGTATTTGCAAGAGTCTGCGCCTCAATTCCCTGAGAAGCGTCTACCACGAGGATTGCGCCCTCACAGGCTGCGAGGGAACGTGAAACTTCATAGTTGAAATCCACGTGACCGGGGGTGTCAATCAGGTTAAAAATATAATCCTCTCCGTCTTTTGCCGTATATTTAAGGCGGACGGCACGGGCTTTTATAGTAATGCCTCTTTCACGTTCGATATCCATATTGTCGAGGAGCTGTTCCTCCATGTCACGGATTGCGACAGTTTCGGTTTTTTCGAGAATCCTGTCCGCAAGCGTTGATTTTCCGTGGTCTATATGTGCAATTATGCAGAAATTTCTGATTTTATCGTTAGCCAAAGAAATACCTCTTTTCTTATTTTGAATGGGGGAAGCCGCTTTTTGGCTTTTACCCCAAGCCCCCCGTGTTTCATTAAATGCAGGGGTGCGGTTATTTTAAAATATCATTCTGCATTATATTATAGCAGATTATTTGTGTTTTGTAAAGATTATTTTTTGTTTTAACTCTTTTCGGAGATAATTTATCTTAACTTCGTCAGAATTAACAAAGCAATTCAGCACTTATACGAACAAAGTTTTTGTTGCATTCAGCATAATGCACAAATTTTATATGTAAAAATTGTGGTAAATATAATTCATTTGCAAAATTTCTTTCATTTTTACGAAAAATACTTGCAGTTTTTTGTGAAATGTGATAAAATATATTGATGAGAAAAAATGACTATAATTAAAAAGGAGAACGCTATGGCTAAAATCAAAGTCGCCGTTATATTCGGCGGCGTATCAAACGAAAGAAACCTGTCATCGGCTACCGCTGCGGAGGTTATCCGAAATATTCCCGATGACAAATACGAGGTTATCCGCATAGGAATCACCAAAAAAGGACGCTGGCTTTTCTTCCCCGGAGATATTGACGCTATTGCCGACGGAAGCTGGGAAACAGACCCCGACTGCACTTCCGCAGTTCTTTCGCCCGACCCTTTCCACCGTGGATTCATAACCCTTGAAAACAACGAAGCCACAATCAGGCGTGTAGACGTTGTATTTCCTCTTTTGCAGGGAAAATTCGGAGCTGACGGCTCAATTCAGGGACTTCTTGATATGTCGCACATACCATATGTCGGCTGCGGACTTCTTGCCTCCGCATCATGTACGGACAAGTCCCATACACATATGGTTCTTGATGATTACGGCATAAAAACCGCCAAGTGGAAACTTATCACCCAGAGAGAACTCAACGACCTTGAAGGTGCTTGCGACAGGGCTGCACAGGGTATGTCCTATCCGCTTATTGTCAAGCCTGCAAAGAGCGGCAGCAGTATCGGCAGCAGTATTGCCAACAACAGAGATGAACTTCTCACTGCCGTGAAAATTGCCTTTTCAAATGATAACAAAGTCGTCATTGAAAAATATGTCAGGGGACGCAAGCTTGAAGCCGCAGTTTTCGGATATGACAATCCTTTTTCTTCATATATCGGTGAAATAATGTCCCCCGAAAAGGAATATGACCCCACACAGACGGGTTCGGGAAATGACCTCATAGTTCCTGCAAACCTCCCCGATGAAACTCACAGGTTTATCCGTGAAACTGCCGTAAATGCCTATAAAGCCCTCGGCTGCAAAGGCATGGCAAGGGTAGAGTTTTTCCTCACGGAAAGCGGAGAACTTCTCCTCAATAAAATCATAACTTCACCGGGACTGAGATGCACAAGCATCTATCCCCAGCTTATGGGACATCTTGGTATGTCCCTGCAATACCTTATAGATAAACTTCTTGAACAGGCGATAGAAAATTCAACTTCATACTGATACCGCCCTCAAAGAAAAGGAGACAGCTTTGAAAACTAATGCTTTGATTACTCTTGCCATTGTACAGTGGCAGGACGGCGAGAAAAATGAAACCGAACTCATGACAAGAGCCAGTGTCACCAGAAAGGACAAGGTGTATACAGTTTCCTATGAGGATACCCCTGCTACGGGCTTTGAGGGTTCTGTCACAACCATAACGGTTGAGGGAAACAAATGTGCATCAATTACAAGGAAAGGAACTGCAAATTCTGTTCTCTACCTTGAAAAAGACAAAAAACATTTCTGTCAGTACGAAACGCCTTACGGTGCTATGCAGATAGGCGTTCGCACAAGCGAACTCAGAAATACAATAGACAAGGACGGAAAACTCTACATGAAATATACCCTTGACCTCAATTCTTCATATCTCTCCGATAATGAAATAATTATGACCGTAAAAAATGACTGATAACAAAAGAAAGGAATGTATGAAATGTCTGACCAGATAAAAAGTGCTTCACTCAGGCTTCGTGAATTAATAGATTCCGCAATTGCTTCCCTTAAATCAGAGGGAAAAGTACCCGATGCGGAACTCCCCGAATACGTAATTGAAATACCCGCTGACAAGTCCCACGGCGATTTTGCCGCAAATACCGCTATGGTCTGTGCAAGGGCTTTCAGAATGCCCCCAAGAAAAATTGCCGAACTTATAACGGAAAAAATAAATCTTGACGGTTCAATTTTTGAACGCTGCGAAACCGCAGGACCGGGATTCATGAATTTCTTCCTCGGAAAAAAATGGTTTGCTGATTCTGTTGAAACTGTACTTAACGAAAAAGAAAACTACGGAAAAACAGATTTCGGACAGGGCAAAAGAGTCCTCGTTGAATTTGTCTCCGCAAATCCCACAGGTCCGATGCATATAGGCAACGCAAGAGGCGGAGCTATCGGCGACTGCCTTGCAAGCGTCCTCAACTGGGCAGGATATAAGGCTGAACGTGAGTTCTATATCAATGATGCGGGAAACCAGATTGAAAAATTCGGAAAATCCTTATCACTCAGATATATGCAGCTCTGCTCGAACAAGGGTCAGCAGCTCATATATGAAAATCAGAACGATACCGAAAAACTCTGTGCGGAAATCTACGCACAAAGCGGAGAGGGTCAGGATTTTGAAATGCCCGAAGATGTTTACCTCGGAACGGATATTATCGAACACGCTGCAAATTATTACCGTGAGCATATTTTCGATATCCGTGACGTTTCCGAAGAAGAAAGAAGAAAAGCCCTCGTTGATTACGCTCTGCCCCTGAATATCGCAGGTCTTGAACGTGACCTCAAAAAATACAGAATCATCTATGACAACTGGTTCAGGGAAAGCAAAATCCACGCAGAAAACAAAACCGCATGGGTTGTCGATGAACTCACAAAGGCCGGCAAAACCTACGAACAGGAAGGTGCAGTCTGGTTCAAAGCCGTTGAATACGGTCTTGACAAGGATTTTGTTCTCAGAAGAAGCAACGGTCTTTATACTTATATCGTCCCCGATATTGCCTATCATTACGACAAGCTTGTAACAAGAAATTTCGACAAGGCTATAAATGTACTCGGCGCAGACCACCACGGCTATGTACCGAGGTTGAAAGCCGCACTTTCGGCACTCGGTGTTGATTCAGAAAGGCTTGATGTGGTAATTATGCAAATGGTTCGCCTTGTAAGAAACGGCGAAACCGTAAAACTCTCAAAGAGAAGCGGAAAAGCAATAACTCTTTCCACACTTCTTGACGAAATACCGATTGATGCCGCAAGATTTTTCTTTAATCTCCGTGAGGCAAATTCGCAGTTTGAGTTTGACCTTGACCTTGCCGTTGAGAAATCCTCGCAGAATCCCGTTTACTACGTTCAGTACGCACACGCAAGAATTTGCAGTCTTATCAGGAATCTTGAATCAGAGGGTGTTGAAATTCCCGAAAGCGCAGACCTTACGCTCCTTGACAATCCCCGTGAAATTGAGCTTATCAGGCATATTGCATCTCTGCCCCGTGAGGTTGACCTTGCGGCAAAGACCTATGACCCCGCAAAGCTCACAAAGTATGCGATTGACCTTGCAACGCTTTTCCACAGGTTCTATGATGCGTGCAGCGTGAGAAACGCAGAAAGCGAACAGCTCAGAAATGCAAGGCTTCTGCTCTGCATTTCCGTAAGACAGGTTATAAAAAATGTCCTTGACATTCTCAAAATAGACTGTCCCGAAAAGATGTAATTTATTTGTTACTATTTGGTTACAAGTTAAAAATTAAATTATACGTTTCAGACAATTATAAACACACAAAATTAGCATAGTTGCAGGCTTTTAACAGAAAATTAACAGTTTGTTCATAGTTTCTTAACAATTATATGTTACAATTTGTAATATATTGCAGAGGCATTATTGACGGCTTGATTCTTGTTTAAAGCCTGAAAAAAGTATAAATTTTTTATAAAGAAAGGGTTCAGATTATGTCCAACAGATTATTTCAGGGTTTAGTTCATCAGATGCGTGATTCAATTGACGCTACAATCGGCGTTGTTGACGAAACCGCAACCATTATCGCTTGCAGCGACCTTACACGTGTGGGTACAACAAACGAATTTGTTTCTCTTGACCTCAGCGATTCACATGATATTTTTATCCGTGACGGCTTCACATACAAGCCTTTCGGTTCAAGAGTAAAGCCCGATTATGCCGTATTTGTTGAGGGTGTTGACGATGCTGCGGCAAAATACGCAAGCATACTCGCCATTGCTCTCTCAAACATCAAGCAGTATTATGACGAAAAGTACGACAGAAACAACTTCATCAAGAATGTTATCCTTGACAACGTTCTCCCCGGAGATATCGTAATCAAGGCAAGGGAACTCCATTTCAATGCAGAAATAAGCCGTGCGGTATTCCTTATCAGAATCGTTTCCGCAAACGACATTTCGGCTTATGATGTAATCCAGAATCTTTTCCCCGACAAGAACAAGGACTTTGTTTTCAATATCACAGAAACAGATATAGTTCTCGTAAAGGAACTCAAAAGCTCACTCGATTCCAAAGACCTTGAAAAGCTCGCACGTTCAATTGCCGATACTCTCAGCAGCGAATTTTACACAAGAGTCAATGTCGGCATAGGTACGGCAGTAGTGGGTGTAAAAGACCTTGCACGTTCATTCAAGGAAGCACAGATGGCTCTCGAAGTAGGAAAAGTTTTTGACACCGACAAAGTTATAGTAAGCTATGACAACCTCGGAATTGCAAGACTTATTTATCACCTCCCGACAACGCTCTGCGAAACTTTCCTCCATGAAGTTTTCAAGGTTGGAAGCATTGATTCCCTTGACCACGAAACACTTTTCACGATTCAGAAATTCTTTGAGAACAATCTCAATGTTTCGGAAACATCAAGAAAACTGTTCGTACACAGAAATACTCTTGTTTACAGACTTGAAAAAATCAAGAAGCTCACAGGTCTTGACCTGCGTGAATTTGACCACGCAATTATTTTCAAGATTGCCCTTATGGTAAAGAAATACCTCTCTGCCAACCCCGTTAAATTCTGATGAAGCCTGAGAGAAAAAAGAGATTCGCTTCACTTTTTATATGTACAGAAAGGTACAGTTATGGTAGAACTTCAAAACGTTTCGGTTACTTATTCAAGCGGAGTTGACGCACTCAGCAACGTCAGCCTGAAAATCAATGACGGAGACTTTGCCTTTGTCGTTGGTTCTTCGGGCGCAGGAAAAAGTACCATGATAAAGCTTTTGCTGAAAGAAATTGACGCAACAAGCGGTACTGTCACTGTAAACGGCTATAACCTCAATACGCTCAAAAAGAAAAAAATCCCTGAATTTCGCCGTACACTCGGCTTTGTCTTTCAGGATTTCAGGCTTATACCGTCAATGACGGTCTATGAAAATATAGCCTTTGTACTGCGTGTTATAGACGCTCCGCCGAAATTTATCAAGAAAAGAGTTCCGTATGTTATAAGCCTTGTTGGTCTTGATTCAAGAAAAGACTCCTACCCCGATGAACTTTCGGGCGGTGAAAAACAGCGTGTTGCCATCGCCCGTGCATTGGTAAACGACCCGCAGCTTATAATTGCCGATGAACCTACGGGAAACATCGACCCCGAACTTTCATACGAAATTGTCGAACTTCTGAAAGGAATCAACGACCAGGGTACTACTATCCTTATGGTAACCCATGAACACGAACTTGTCCGCCATTTCGGAGGACGTATCATAAATATATCAGGCGGCGAAATAGTATTCGATGAAGTCTTTGCAGGTATAAACGACAAGCTCCTCGAAGAAGAAATTCTTGCCGCTCAGGAACAGCAGGAACAACAGGAACAGATTCAGGACACAATTCCCGATGAAATCCCCGAACAGCAGGAAATTCCGGGGAAAGTCCCCGAACCTCCGCAGATTCCGCAGTATTCGTCCACGGAAGATGCCCTTATGAGGTCATTTATGAATCTCAGGGACGAAGATGACGAGGAGGAAGAAACTCCCCCCGAAAAAACAGAGGAACAGGCTGCTTATTCGCCTTCCCACGAAAGCCCTGCTCCCGAACTTGCACAGGAAGTCCGTGCAAATGACGTTCTTGCGGAAATTACGGGCAATATAAAGGCTGAGGATATTATAGCAAAAATAACCGCAGATTCACCAAACCCCATTGAAGCTATCGACCCGAAACAGGCTGTCGAAGATATTATGAGGGAAATAGCGGAAAACCCGACGGTTTCCGAACCGCCTCCCCCCGAAAACAACGAAGAAAATAAAAATACGGGGGGTGCAGTATGAAAATAAGCGGTATAAATTATCTTGCAAATCAGGGCATTGAAAATATAGGAAAAAACAAAACCATGACATTTGCAACTTTCTGTGTCCTGCTCATATCGCTCCTGCTTGTGGGAGCGTCGGCTTTGTTCTATATGAACATGAACTCCATGATAACAGGTCTCGGAAATCAGAACGAAATAGCCGTGTATCTTAATCCGACAACATCACAGGAAAGAGTTGCGGGATTTCAGGCGGAACTCTCCGCAATAGAAAATGTTGACAAGGTTGAGTATATCTCAAAGGAACAGGCTCTTGCAAAAATGAAAAACCAGATTTCAAAGGGAAGGGCTGTTTTTGACTATATTGACGGCTATGACTTCATGCCTGACGGATTTAAAGTTACAGTAAAAGACATTAACAGAATAGAATCAACAACTTCAAATATACTTATGCTTGCGGACGTACAGAGCGCAAGCGCATCAACTCAGGTTGCCGAATTTCTGAGGGAACTCAGGAGCGTTGTAACTCTCATAGCAATTGCGGTTATAGCTGCCCTTGCGGCTGTTTCAATGATTATGATATCGAATACCACGAAAGCAAGCGTATTTTCAAGGCGTGAGGAAATCCAGATAATGAAATATGTTGGTGCTACCGATGCCTTTATCCGTACACCGTTCTTTATAGAGGGAATGGTAACGGGATTCTTTGCGGGCGCAGGAGCATTTTTCATAACATGGGCAGTCTATGATACGGTTTACAAGATACTTTCAAAACAGGGTATGCTTATGAGCGTTTTCGGAGGCGCAAGCAGTATAATTCCCTTTTCGGACATAAGAATTTCAATTGCTTTTGTGTATATATTCGCAGGTGCGTTTGCAGGTGCGATAGGAAGCGTTGTAAGTACAAAACGACACCTTGATGTATGATTATCGAAAGGAGTGACGGTGCATAAAACACCGATTCTGATATGAGTAAATTAAGCATTGTAAAAAAGATTCTCTCCTTTATCGTGTGTATTTCGGTATCTGCCGGAATCGTCTGCGCCTACCCCGTTTTTTCGGACAAGGACGTTATGGCTAAGACTGTTTTGGAACTTCAGGAACAGAGAAAGTCAAACGAAGAAAAAATAAAGGAACTTGAATCCCAGCTCACACAGCTTGAAGGCAACAAGAAAAAAGAAAAAGAGTTTCAGGAATCGCTCTATGAACAGATTTCGCTTATTCAGGATAATATAAACCTCCTCAATGCAGAATTGAACAAAATATCCGCCGATATCTCATCGGCAAGCGAAAATATCTATCTTCTCGATACCGACATAAAAAGTCAGGAAGTCAAGATTGATGAAGAACTTGAAATTTTCAAGGACAGGCTCTGCAAAATATATATGTCAAGCAACGAAAATATTGCCTCTGTAATTCTCGGCTCTGCAAGTTTCTATGACATGATGTCAAGAGTACAGATGATGAACCGTATGAGCGAATATGACGAGGACCTCATAACGGGTATAACCGAACAGATAGAAAAGCTTGAACAGAGCAAAAAAGACCTTGAAAGCGAAAGAGTTTCCCTCCAGCTTAAAATGGAGGAACAGGAAAGAAAAATCTCCGAAAAGGCTGACGAGATAAATGCTCTCAATGCGAAAATGGTAAAGACTACCGATGAACTCAACCGCCTTGCCATGGAGCAGGAAAGAATAAAGCTTGACAAGGAAAAACTTGACAAGAATAATCAGTCCCTCAAAGAAGAAGAAGAAAAACTCGCCGCTGCTCTCCTCGCCCAGCAGCAGGAAAATGAAAAACGTATCGCTGAGGAGGCTAAGAAAAAAGCTGCCGCTGCCGCCGAAAAAGCCGCAGAAGAAGCTAAAAAGGCTCAGGAAAAAATCGCTGCCGCCCAGAATGCCGAAAGCGCAAAGAATGCATATGAAAAAGCTACCGCAAAGGCATCATCGGAAGTGAAAGCCTCTGAATCAGCCGCTTTGAAAAAAGCTCAGGAAGAAGCCGAAAAAGCTGCCGCTGCCGCAAAAGCCGCTCAGGAGGCAAAGGAAAAAGCCGAAGCCGAAAGATATGCCAAAGAAGCCGAAGAAGCCCGCCGTCAGGCTGAGGAAGCCGCAAGGCTCGCAGAAGAAGCCGCAAGACAGGCTGAATATCAGGAACAGCAGAGACAACAGGAAGAACAGCAAAGACAGCAGGAAGAACAGCAAAGGCAACAGGAAGAACAACAAAGACAACAAGAAGAACAGTATAATAATTATTATGACCCGTCATCATTTATATGGCCCGTCCCCGGTTACAGCTATATCACAAGCGGTGTAGGTCCCCGATGGGGTACAAACCACAACGGTATAGATATAGGCGATGCGGGTATATACGGTGCGGCAGTCGTTGCATCAAGGTCGGGAATCGTAATCTACGGGCAGAATACCTGCTCCCATGACTACGGAAAATCCGATAGCTGCGGCTGCGGAGGAGGATACGGAAACTACGTCTTTATTGACCACGGCGATTCTTACAGCACGCTTTACGGTCATCTTTCGCAGGCAGTCGTTCATGACGGCGAATACGTTGAACAGGGTCAGGTTATCGGCTATGTCGGCACAACAGGCTGGTCAACAGGACCTCACCTCCACTTTGAAATAAGACTTAATAATATATATCAGGACCCCGAACAATATGTAAGCCCTTAAAAATATGCCTGTCCGCTTGTCGGACAGGTTTGATTTTGACAGGAAAGAAAGTGATGATAGAAACATGAACAAAAAAATAAGTCTCGGACTTGCGATAAGCCTTGTGGCGGTTTCAATTGCCGTAACCTTTGTGCTGACATCGTTTTTTTCTCTGAAAAAGTACAACAGACAGATAATTGACGTAAACGAAAAAGGCAAGGTTTACAGTTCCTTACAGCTCCTTGATGCACAGACAAGAGAAAAATACTACGGCGATATAAATGAGGAAAATCTCAGCGAAGGAATACTCAAAGGCTATGTGAACGGTCTCGGCGATAAATTTTCAAAATATCTCAGTCAGGAAGAATATATCTCCGAAAAGACAAGCAATTCGGGCGAATCTGTCGGTCTCGGACTTACTCTTGCTCAGGATTCAAGCGGATATATGAGAATTTCCGAAATAACAGACGATTCTCCCGCATCTGACGAAGGACTTGAAGTAAATGACATGATAACCTTTGTCGAAAAACTTGATGTAAAAAAAGCAGGTTTTGATGAGGCTGTCGAGGCTATGAGAGGCACTGAGGGAAGCAGTATAAATATCACTGTCCGCAGAAACGGTATCGACAAGGAATACACTCTCACACGCCGTACTATGGAAGTCCAAACCGTTACGGGCGAAATGTTAAACGGTTATGTGGGATATATAAAAATTACGGGTTTCAAGGGAAATACCCCTCAGCAGTTCGCAGATATCCTTGAAAGACTTACTTCAAACGGTGCGGAAAACCTTATTTTTGACCTGCGTGACAACAGGGGCGAACTTATGGAATCAATGGCTGAATGTATAAATCCGCTCCTCCCCGAAGGAATTTTCGCAAGCGCAGAATATAAGGACGGTCACACGGAAACGGTTATCTATTCCGATGAATCAGAACTTGATATTCCGATGACTGTTCTTGTGAACGGAAATACGGCAAGTGCGGCGGAAGTTTTCGCAGCGGCACTCCATGATGCGGGAAAAGCCGAAATAATCGGCGTTCAGACCGCAGGAAAAGGCGTTTTGCAGGAAATAAACGAATTTCAGAACGGAAGTGCCGTAATCCTCACGGTTGCGGAGATTGTGACCCCTGTTTCGGGTTCTTTCAACGGCAGCGGTATCACTCCCGATTACATAGTTGAAAACGAGGACGAACAGTACAGCAAGGCTCTTGAAATAATCCAGCAGAAAAAGAACGGTCAGACCTGAAATATTAACTATCCCGTAATTGTTTTTACGGGATTTTTTTGTTTAAATTAAATAAAATTTATAGTAAAAATAAAAAAATATATAAAAATGGCAAAAATAGTCTTTTCAAAATTGAAAAATTATGTTATAATATATTATAATTTCTTAACAGGAGGGAATTTTATGAGAGAGATGGAGCTTTATCAGCTTTGGCTCGCAAACCTTGCGGACGGTTCGGAGCTTAAAGCGGAGCTTGAAAGTATCAATGGCGATACCGAGGCGATAAAGGACAGATTTTACAGAGACCTTGAATTTGGAACGGGCGGTCTGAGAGGCGTTATAGGTGCAGGTACTAACCGCATGAACATCTATACAGTTAAGCGTGCCACTCAGGGATTCGCTGATTACCTCAATCAGGAATATCAGAATCCGAGCGTTGCAATTTCCTACGACAGCAGAAACAAGTCGGATATTTTCTCAAAGGCTGCCGCAGAGGTTCTCGCAGCAAACGGCATAAAGGTACATATCTATACCGAACTTATGCCCACACCCTGCCTTTCCTTTGCCGTTCGTGAACTCAAATGTCAGGGCGGTATAATGGTAACTGCAAGCCATAACCCCGCAAAATACAACGGCTACAAAGTCTACGGCGATGACGGCTGTCAGATTACACTCAGGGGCGCAGGAATAATCCTCGAAAAAATCAATTCGCTTGATATTTTCAATGACGTTAAATCTTCTTCTTTTGATGATGAGTTAGCCAAAGGAAACATAAAGTATATATCAGATGAAGTTATCGAAAACTTCTATAAAAACGTTCTTGCAGAGGGCATAAACACAGACCTCTGCGCTTCAAGCGGTCTCAAAGTTGTCTACACTCCTCTTAACGGAACAGGCAACAAGCCCGTTCGTGAGATTCTCAAAAGAATCGGCATTTCGGACGTTACAATCGTTAAGGAACAGGAAAATCCTGACGGAAACTTCACAACCTGTCCCTATCCGAATCCCGAAATCAGGGAGGCTCTTGAAGTCGGTCTTAAATACTGCAACGAAGTAAAGCCCGATTTGCTCCTTGCAACAGACCCCGACTGCGACCGTGTGGGTATAGCCGTACCTGACGGAAACGGCGGATATGCGCTTTTCAGCGGTAATGAAGTGGGTGCTATGCTCCTTGAATATATCGCCGACCAGAGAACCAAAAAAGGCACTATGCCCAAGAATCCGATTGCCGTTAAAACTATCGTTACAACGGATATAGTTAATCTTATCGGCAAGGAATACGGTGTTGAAATAATTGATGTACTCACGGGATTCAAATTCATAGGCGAGCAGATTAAACTCCTTGAAGACAAGGGCGAAGAAAACCGCTATATATTCGGATTTGAGGAGAGCTACGGCTATCTTTCGGGTACTTATGTAAGAGACAAGGACGCTGTAAACGCTTCAATGCTCATATGTGAAATGGCTGCATATTACAGAACACAGGGCATTTCACTCATTCAGGCAAGAGAGAACCTCTATAAAAAATACGGCGTTTTCTATCAGACACTTTACAGCTTTACTTTCGAGGGCGAAAGCGGTATGAAGAAAATGGAATCTATCATGACAGCTTTCAGAAATACTCCTCCCACGGAAGTAGGCGGTCTTAAAGTTGTACGCTTTGACGACTACAAAACAAGCATTTCCAAGAATCTTGCTGACGGAACAGAAACAGAAATACTTCTTCCCAAGTCAAATGTTCTTGCATTTTTCCTTGAAGGCGGTTCAAAGGTTGTAATCCGTCCGTCAGGCACAGAACCCAAGATAAAGGCATATCTTGCCGCAAAAGCTCCCACGCATGAAGAAGCTGACATTCTTGAAAAGAAACTCCATGCGGACTTCACAAAAAGCTTTGAATAATTAAAAATATATCAGCCTGTCTAATGACAGGCTGATTTTTATATTATTTAGAATGGGGGAGCCGCCCTTTGGTGCTTGACCCCCAAACCCCCCTGTTATCTCTTGCCGAGTTCCGTATCTGTCGGGGAAATTTTATCGTGTGCGAGGATATAGTCATAAATTTCCTGAACAGTAGTAAATGCCGTTCCGACATAGCTGTCCGCACAGCCGTAATAAAGGGCGATTCTGCCTGTTTCGCTGTCGTGGAGGGTTGCACAGGGGAAGCATACATTCTGCACGAAACCTCTTTCTTCGTACCATTCTTCGGGCGTGAGGATATAATCTTCACAGCGGTGAAGAACCTTTGAAGGTTCATCAAGGTCAAGTATTGCCGCACCTATGCTGTATACATAGCCGTTGCAGGTATTGCATACGCCGTGATAGAACAAAAGCCAGCCTTCGGTTGTTTCAATGGGTGCAGAGCCTCCGCCTATTTTGAGGCTTTCCCACCAGCTTGAAGTACAGCTCATAACATGACGGTGATGACCCCAGTATTCCAAGTCCTTGCTTTCGCTGAGGAAAATATCTCCGAAAGCCGTGTGACCGTTGTCGCATGGGCGTGAGAGCATTATATATCTGCCGTTTATCTTTCGTGGGAAAAGAACGGCATTTCTGTTATAGGGGAGAAAAGGGTTTTCAAGTCTTGTAAAAGTTTTAAAATCCTTTGTCTGTGCCATACCGATAGCTGCACCATACATATCCTGACACCAGATTATATAATAAGTATCCTCAACTTTTACGAGGCGGGGGTCATAAGCGTATATGGGCATGAAATCGTTTCCGTTTTCGTCTTTGAATGGGATTCTTTCGGGTTCAAATTCCCAGTTGAGAGCGTCCCTGCTTTTTCCGAGATAGATGTGCGGAACACCGTTTTTCTGTTCGCCACGGAAAACGCCTATAAATTCGCCTTGATAGGGGATAACCGCACTGTTGAAAATCCTTGAAACATTAGGGAGAGGGTTTCTTTTTATTATGGGATTCTGGGAATACCTCCACATGGGAGCGGTGCAGTTTTCGGGCTTGTTTTCCCACGGAATATTTTTGAGGGGCTGAGATATAATTTTTACTGACATAAAATTTCTCCTTGACAATTTTTAATAATTATAACCCCTATATGATTTTTTGTCAAGCGATTTTGAAATTCTGCGGAAAATTCGGAAAAAATGCCAAAAAACAAAAATATTATTGTTCATAGCTTACTTAAATTATCGCTTTACTTAAATTTTAACATTTTGTAAACATTCTGAAAAAATACTTGACATTTCTTAAAAAGTATGGTATATTATTTACATCGAAATAAATATTTTATATTTCGGTATTATCTACATTTTATTTGTTCACAATGGGGGTGTAAGCGGTGTCACAAGATGACAGTTTCAGTGGATTAAAGGAAAAGATTATGGAAGATTTAGTTTTGTTTAATTTAGTTTAGTTTTTTAAGATTAGTATTGTTTTATTGCGTAACTTCCTGCAATGCCATTAAGTCATGTGACAGCAGTTTTGAAGGAGAGATTGTCAGGAAGTCTGCGTATATTTAAAAGATAGAAAGAAAAATAAGCTTGCCATTTGAGTGACCGCCTTTTTACAGGCAGTCACTTTTTGTTTTTATAAAAATTTTCATAAAACAGTAGATTTTTTTTTTGAAATAAGTTATAATAAACATAAATAAATCGTAAAGGAGAATTATATGAATATTCAGGAATTTATAAATAACCTCTCAAACGGAAGCCTTGACGAAACTATGCGTAAACTCTACGGAAAATCCGAAAGAGAACTGCTCAGGCAGAGAGTAAGATACATAGGCGCAGCAGAGAAATTTTCAAGGCTCTACCCCGAACACGGCGATATATTCGTATTTTCAGTCCCCGGACGCACGGAAGTCGGCGGAAATCATACCGACCACCAGCACGGCTGTGTGCTTGCGGCTGCCGTGAATCTTGATGTAATAGCATTTGTTTCTCTCAACAAAGAAAACGTCATAAGAATAAAATCAGAGGGTCACAATCCCAATGAAGTAAAGCTTGATTCCCTTGATATAATTGACGATGAAAAGGGAAATTCCAACTCAATAGTAAGGGGAATAGCCGCCGCTTTCAAGGAATCGGGCGTTAAAATCGGCGGATTTGATGCATATACAACCTCGGATATAATCAGCGGCAACGGACTTTCTTCATCTGCGGCTTTTGAAGTCCTTGTCGGCACAATAATAGACACTCTTTTCAATAACGGCGAAACGGGTGCTGTCGAGATTGCCAAGATAGGTCAGTTTGCGGAAAATGTCTATTTCGGCAAGGCAAGCGGTTTAATGGACCAGATAGTCTGTGCAGTAGGCGGATTTGTTTCGATAGATTTTTTCAAGAATCCTTCAATAAATTCCGTTGACTTTGATTTTTCGAGTGCGGGTTACAGCCTTTGCATAACCAATACAAGAGGCAGTCATGCAGACCTTACGGACGAATATATTTCAATTCCCACGGAAATGAAAACCGTTGCAAATGCCCTCGGCTGTGAATTTCTTCGTGATGTTGATGAGGATAAATTTTATTCAATGCTCCCCGAACTGAGAAAATCATGTTCCGACAGGGCTATACTGCGTGCGGCGCATTTCTTTGCAGAAAACAACCGTGTGACAGCCGAGGCTGAGGCTCTTGAAACAGGCGATACGGAAGAATTTTTCCGCCTTGTAAATGAATCGGGCGAATCTTCGGCTAATCTCCTGCAAAATCTCTATTCTTCAAAAAATCCCGAAAATCAGGAGATTCCGCTTGCAATAATGATAAGCAAAAGGCGTCTGAGCGGCAGCGGTGCGGTAAGGGTTCACGGCGGCGGTTTTGCGGGTACGATTCAGGCTTTTGTGCCTGCATACCTTGCAGGTTATTACGCTGACGAAATGAACAGCGTTTTCGGAGAAAACAGTTGCAGGATACTTAATATCAGGTCTGTCGGCGGTATTCAAATAAAAATATAAATTTAAATAAAAAGGGGGTTTGGGGGATAAGCCGCCCCTTGTGCTGAAAGTGAACGGAGCGTAAGCGGAGTAAACGAAAGCACAAGCCTCAAAGGGCGGCGTTCCCCCATTTTAAATATGACAAAAGTTGATTTGATAACAGGTATTCTCGGCGCAGGGAAAACCACTTTTATAAAAAAATATGCACGGTATCTCCTTGACAAAGGGCTGAGAATAGCCATTCTTGAAAACGATTTCGGTGCGGTAAATATAGATATGATGATGTTGCAGGAACTTAAATCCGAAAACTGCGCCATTGAAATGATAAGCGGAGGCTGTGACCCCGACTGTCACAAAAGACGTTTCAAAACTCAGCTTATAGCCCTCGGTATGCAATATTTTGACCGTGTTATAATTGAGCCGTCAGGGATTTTCGATATGGACGAATTTTTAGACCTTATACACGATTCTCCGCTTGACAGGTGGTTTGAAATCGGCAGTATAATCACTGTTGCAGACCCGAAAACAGATGATTTTCTCTCCGAACAAATGGAATATCTCCTCGCTTCTCAGGCTTCATGCTGCGGAAAACTCGTCATAAGCAAATTAAGTTCCGAAAGTTTTGATAAAAATATTTTCCTTGAAAAAATAAACAATGCACTGGATAATATAAAATGCGACAGGAAATTTTCCGAAAAGGATATTTTCGCAAAGAATTGGGATAATCTGACAGATGAGGATTTTGAGATTATTAAAAATTCCTCTTACAGATGTTCAAACTATGTCAAAAAATTTAATATAGAAAATTTAGGCGGAGAGGTTCATTATTTCATGCATATAAACCTCCCCGAAAACATGATTGAAAATACAATGCATGATATAACAAGTGATGAAAAATGCGGGGAAATCTCCCGTTTAAAGGGCTTTCTTCCGTGTTCTGACGGCTGGCTGAAAATTAATATAACTCCCGAAAAATCGGAAATATCCCCCGTGCGGAACGGTCAGCCCGTCATAATCACAATAGGAAAAAATATAAACAAAAGCCTGATTGATGATTATCTGAAAAAATACAACACCGACCCCGAATACGTTTCAATATGAGGTGCGCTATGAATTACGATATAAGAAAAATCCGTTCCGATGAGTATAATGTTTTAAATAAATTTCTCTACCATGCGATTTTCATTCCCGAAGGCATTGAACCGCCCCCCGAAAGCATAATATTACAGCCCGAATTGCAGGTGTATGTCAAAGATTTCGGCAGTTCAAAGCACGATATCGCCTTTGTTGCCGTTCATGATAGTAATATAATCGGTGCGGTCTGGGTGCGGATTATGGACGATTACGGACATATAGACGATTATACCCCCTCGCTTGCGATTTCCGTTCTGCCCGATTTCAGAAATATGGGAATCGGAACTGCGCTGATGATTAAAATTCTTGACGAACTGAAAAATAATTACGAAAAAGTTTCGTTGTCCGTCCAGAAAGAAAACTATGCCGTAAAGATGTATAAAAAGCTGGGCTTTGAAACGGTTTCCGAAACAGACGAAGAATTTATAATGGTTTGCAATTTAAAATAATGATTTTATCCCCTGTTGATTCAGGGGATTTTTTTACCAAAAAGAAAATTTTCACACAATTTTCATCAAATTATCACTGGTTTTTTTTTTTTTTTGATTTATAATACAAATAGTGATTTGGTAATAAGTTGTTTTATGTGAATTATTGCAAAGGGGGGAGTATTAATGCCAAATTTAAAACCAATTGAAGAACAGTTAAGAACTGGGGCAGAATTTACGCTTACAGAAGAACAATATCTGAATCAGACAGGCAGCACAATGCCAAAGAGTAATTCATACATAAAAAACAGGTCTGCCGTTGCAAAATTAGCAAAGAGATATAACTATAAAATAGTTATTACAGAAGTGCCAAAGGTTGTTGAATATGAGAAATTAATGTCATTTGAAAGGAAAGGGGAATAAGATGAAACATTTAATGAAATTAAATATACTTGTGGTGGGATTTTCTGTTTTTGCTTTGTCTTTTGGTACAGGCTGTACTTCTAACGAAAGTTCCTCTGTTGAGGAAGTGTCCGTTGTTGAAACAACAGAAATAACAACAACTGTTAAAACTACAACAGTGCAAACTACCACAACAGAAAAAGTACATTATAAATTGTATTCTGAGAGCGAAGCTAAGGAGATAGCAAAAAAATATATTAAAGAGGGATATAAAGAGTATAGCCCTGTTGTAATCGGCGAAATTAAGCTTACAAATGAACTTGAAGATTCATATGCTTTCGATGTAACAGGACATTATTGGAAAAGTGATAAATTCGGAATGAATAGCGAACAGCGAATTTTTATGACAACTGTTTTTGTAAATTTTGAAACAGGAATAGCAATCGGAGCATTATTGTAATTTTTATCCCCTCGCCATATGCAGGGGATATTTTGTTAAAACAAAATTTTTTTAAAAAACTATTGACAATTTGTTTCTCATCTGTTATAATAATATACGTTGCAGGTGATGTGACAGAAATCAATAGGGGTATAGCTCAGTTGGTAGAGCAGCGGTCTCCAAAACCGCGTGCCGAGGGTTCAAGTCCTTCTGCCCCTGCCAGATTTTGCCAGAGGAAACGCTGAAATATCGGCGTTTCCTCTTTATTATTTTATTCAAAAACAGGTTTTGTCCTTTACTTGTCCTTTATACCATGCTAACAAGTTTTATTCTTCATGTTTTTTGAGTATGCAGCTTGCAACGCTGTCCATAGCTCTCACCTGAGCTTCCTGAAAAGAATGAGCATAGATGTTCAAAGTCGTTGTAGCGCAGCTATGACCTAAACACCCTTGCACAGTCTTAACATCAACTCCATTATTGATGAGAATGGAAGCATTAAAGTGACGGAAACTGTGTATGTTCACAAATCTCATACCTGTCCTCTCGCAGAAACGCTCAAAGTATTTGTATGGCTGACGCATTCCCATAGGACTGCCGTCTGTTTTTGTGAAGAGTCTGTCACATTCTATCCACTTCGTTCCAAGCTTATCCTTGTACTCGTCCTGCCAATCCCTGAACTCTCTCAGTTTCTGCATAAGTTCAGGAGGAAGCTTTATTACACGTTTACTGCTCTCTGTCTTTGGAGTATCTGTGTAGATACCTTTCTCTTTGGTGTATTCGGAAGTTCTCACAACATTGAGCAAATCGTGTTCCCAGTCAATATCTTTCTATTCCAGTCCGAGAAGCTCACCACGGCGAAGTCCCGTGAAGGCTGCCAAAGTAAAGAAGATAGTATACTTGTAGTTTGCTTCGCTCTCGCTTTCAAACAGTTCCAACATATGCTGTACTTCATCGAGAGAGTATACTTCACGTTCTTTGGTTCTTTTTGACGGCAGAGCAACATTCTTGCAGGGATTGGAGGTAAGCATCTGCACCTTTACCGCATAATCAAAGATAGAAGATATAAATGATATGTAGTTCCTTACTGTTTTCGGAGCATAAGGCGGAAGCTCCCTGCCTTTGCTGTCATAACGTTTCTCGCTTGCAAGGTCAAGTATGAACGTTTGTATCGTGCGAGTCGTTATCTTATCCATACGCAGATGCCCAAGAGCCTTGTATACTTTCTTTTCACAGTTATGATAACTGCGTACAGTCTGCGTTTTGAGCTTTGTCTCTGCATACTGACTGAACCATTCCTCAGCGAAATCCTGAAACTTCATGACTGTTGTTTGAAATCCGCTGTTGCAGGCTTCCTCAAATAATACAGCCTGACGGTTAAGTTCCTTTTCAATCTGCTTAGGTGTCATACCTTTTTCGGGAGTCCATGTTTTGTTTTTTGTGACCTGATTACCCATAGTATCGTATTCACAGGAAACTCTAATTTGATAGGAGTTTCCTCTTTTTCTTATCGTAGCCATAAGTTGATTCCCTTTCTGTCAACATAGATTTTATGGCATACTCCTGTTACTCTAATGTTAGCGCACTTTGGGGCTTTTGTCAAGAGTTTTTTCGGAGTATGCCGAAATCTATGTCCTTTGTTCTATGGTGTTTGTGGATTTTTTGTCTGTTGATGTTCAAACAGTGTAAAATCGTTGTTCTCAGCGTACAAAATTATCTGTCTGCTGTCCGTTGAAGTACGCAAGCAAGTCTGCCTTGTTAATGAGCATCTTTCCTTTCACACCGTCACCTGCTCTCAGATATGGGAGTTTGCCCTGTTTAATCAACTTGCGGACGGTATGCTCAGACAGTCCCTTTACTGCTTCGGTACATTCCTTGACGGTCAGCATTTCCACGGCATCAGGCTTGATATCAGCTACTTGTTCGGAATCATTTGTTTCGATAAGTTCGCTCAAAATGCTTACGAGCTGAGCGATAAGTTCATTTTTACGATTTGTAGTCATTATTACCTCCATAGCAGGTACTTCCCCTGCTTTCTATCTTGTTTCTTAAAATCCCACTTCGGGGTCATAATATCTTGATTTCTTTTTCTGTTGATTCTGCATTTCATGCTTAGATTCTATCTGTTCAAGGCGGTGCAGTGTTTTTTCATAGGTCAACGGTTCGGTATCATGCAAAAGACGGATATAATCAGCCTGTCTTTCGCTCCTTGCCTGCCATTTATCTCGGCTCTGTCTAAGGTCGGAAATTTCATTATTACGCTCTATGACCTTATCGGTGAGACTGTCACGTTCCTTGATTATCTTGTCAAGGTGTTCCCGCAGAGAAAAAATGGTTTCATGTGCCTTGAAAACCGCATTTATCAGCTTTGTCACAAGTGATAACAGCTTTTCAACACATTTCTGAATTTTGTCCTTATGGGTCATAATCGAAATTTTACTGCCGAGATAGCCATTTAATTCGTCCTGTATCTCCTGAAATTTCGCCTCTGTTTTATCGTCTTTTTCACAGTCGGGGATATAGTTCAGCAAATCATTTGCAGTTGTCTGACGTTCCGTTATAGTTTCGTCAAGGCTTTGTATTTCGGCTTGTTTCTGTTCATTCTGTACTGCCAGTTTATCAGCCTGAATGCGTTGCTCCTTGTATTCCACGTGAATTCGATGAAAAAAGAATAGAAAAAACCGCCGGAATCTGTTATAATGAGAATAACTACAAACTCAAAAAACAGAAAGGCGGTTTTTTCTATGGAACAAATAGCAATTTTTTGTGATATAGACGATTTTTGCAAAGATTATGAGGAATACTGTACACATTCTTTATTGATGGATAAAAATGAAGTTGTA
>JAFYFU010000012.1 GCA_017543595.1 Ruminococcus sp.
AAGGTGAAGTGCAACGGGAACTGTAATTCCGAGTGATTCGTCCATAGCCTTTACCATAGCCGCAACAGTTTCAAAGCCTGTCATATACTTGCCTGCACCCTCTGAAACACCGAGGATAACGGGAGAGTTAAGCTCCTGAGCTGTGAGCAGGATAGCCTTTGTCCATTCAAGGTTGTTGATGTTGAACTGACCTACTGCATACTTGCCTTCTCTTGCTTTTCTGAGCATTTCCGTAGCTGAAACTAACATATAATATTTCCTCCTGAAATTCATTATCGGGGCATTTTATACCCCATTGTTATTATTGTAACATATCTTTTCGGAAATTGCAAGGGGTTACGGAAATTTTTTAAAATTAATTATTCAAACATACTTTCGAGCCATTTGATTAATTTATCAAAGCCCTCCTGAGACTTTTCAAATTCCTGTTCATTTTCGATAACTGCTTTTTCCGAACACAATTTCCCGTGCCATGTCATACATTTAAGTTTTTCGCCGTTTTTGATTATATACGAAAAATCTCCCTTACTGCCTGAGTAGTCATTACCGCTCTGAAAATAATAAAATTTCGGAATATGAAAAATTTCCGAAACGCTTGTTTTATCAAGTTTATCCATACTATCACCTTATTTAAAATCGTCAGATTTGCGCTTTTCAGGCTTGCGCTTTCATTCACTCCGCTGCGCTGCGTTCATTCTCAGCGCAAGGCGCAAATCTTCCTCTTATTTAAAATTAATAATTAAATTAAGCAGGAGACAGAAAAATACCTGCCTCCTGCCTGACTATTCAAAAAATTCAATTGCTGATTCAAGGTCGTGATATACCGCACTTAAAAGCGGGATAATCTCATCATCGGGCTGTGTCAAATCGGGAATCATTATTGCCATGCACCCTGCCGCATAGGCTGATTTTATGCCGTTCGGGGAATCCTCAAAAGCAGCGCAGAATCTTGGTTCAATGCCGAGACATTCTGCGGCTTTGATATAAATATCGGGCTGAGGCTTGCCGTTTTCGACCATATCCCCGCAAATCACGGAATCAAAGAGACTGACTGCATTTATTTTTTCAAGATACAGCATTGTTCTTGTGCGGTTTGTGGCGGTAGCGACAGCAGTTCTGATATTTTTCCCATGCAGGAACGAAAGCAGTTCCCTCATGCCTTTTTTGACCTGTATGCCGTTTTTTTCGATATCCTGATTTATGAGTTCCGTACGGCGGTTTCTTATATCTTCCGTTGGGAAATCCTCACCGAAAATGCCTTTTAATTTCGGAATGGAATATTTTCTTGCGAGACTGCGTATTGAAAAAACGTGTTCGTCAAGCATTTCGTAGCCGTATTCCCTTGCAGCCTGTTTCCAGTATTTAAGATAAAGCTTTTCGGTATCTATAAGCAGACCGTCCATATCGAAAACTGCGCCCCTGACAATATTTTTCATATCAATCAGCGTGAAGTCGGTATTCTTGCGGCAATCTTTGAAACAAACTCACTGAAACTCTGTGTTTGGAGCATAATTTTTCCGGGACCTGTGAGCTTTGTAAGGAAAAGACCCTCACCGCCGAAAACGATATTTTTAAGACCCTTTACCGTTTCAACTTCATACTTTACAGCTTCTTCAAAGGCAACAACGTTACCCGTATCAACCTTTATAACTTCACCGGGGGCAAGAGTTCTCTCGACAACATCTCCCGCAACTTCAAGGAAAACCATTCCCTTTCCCGATATTTTCTGGAGAATGAATCCGCCGCCGCCGAAAAGACCTGCGGAGGCTTTCTTGGTAACGGTAGCGTCAACGTTTATTCCCTGTTCAGCGCAGAGGAAAGCACCTTTCTGGCATATATAAGTGCCGTTCATGCCGATATCAATGGGAATAACTCTGCCGGGGACAGTTGAACCGAAAGCAACAACTGCGCCCTCAACCTTTGCGGTATAATTTGCCATAAAAATAGACTCGCCCGAAAAAGCTCTGCCTATACTTTTCATAACTCCGCCTCTTGCGTTTGTTGACATTTCAACGCCTTCTGTCTGCCATACCATACCGCCCGACTGAGTGAACATTGATTCGCCCGCACTGAGAGTACATTCAACAGCGGGAACAAGATTTCCTATAATTTCGTATCTCATAAAAATCACCTTTTCTATTATTTATTTTCCACGGAAATATTATTTAAAATATTCTCCCCGCCTTTCGGCAGAGAGAATATATCTGATTCTTACCAGTTAATCATCCAGCTGTACATACCTTCATACTGTCTTGCGGAGCTGTTCCATGAGAAATCAGCGTCCATTCCGCGGCGAACCATTTTATCCCATTCGCCTCTGTGGTTGAAGAAGATATGCTTTGAATAGTTGATGACACCGAGCATTTCCTCGCCGTTGTAATTTGCGAATGAAAATCCCGTTCCCGTGCCGTCAAACTCGTTGTAAGCCTGAACCGTATCTTTAAGACCGCCTGTTTCCCTGACAATCGGAATAGTGCCGTATCTGAGAGAGATAAGCTGTGTAAGTCCGCAGGGTTCAAACAGTGACGGCATAAGCATTGCATCTGCTGCCGCATAGAGCTTGTGTGCGAGTTCGTCCGAATAGAGGATATTTGCGGAAACTCTTTCGGGATATTTCCACTGGTAATGCCTGAACATATCCTCATATCTGGGGTCGCCCGTACCTATTATTACAAACTGTGTGTTCTCGTCACAGATTCTCTCCATAGCATAGCTTACAAGGTCAAGACCTTTCTGGTCGGTAAGCCTTGATATAATTGCAATCATATATTTGCCGTCATCAACGGGCAGACCGAGCTGTTCCTGCAACATTCTCTTGTTGTAAGCCTTGTTGTCCTTGAAGCTGTCATGGTCATACTGTGAGAAAATCTTCTTGTCGTTTGACGGGTCAAAGACATTGTAGTCTATGCCGTTTACTATTCCCCTGAGAGATGCAGACCTTGCACGGAGAAGTCCGTCAAGCTGTTCACCGTAGAACGGGAGTTTTATTTCCTCCGCATAAGTCTCGGAAACAGTTGTTATATAGTCAGCGTAGACAAGACCGCCTTTGAGCATATTTGCGGCTTTGTGAAATTCAAGCTTGTCGGAAGTGAACATATAATCGGGAAGTGCCGTGTTGAACTTGAATGTGTCAATATCCCATATGCCTTGGAATTTAAGGTTGTGGATAGTCATTATCGACTTTGTTGAACTGTAAAACGGATTGGTTGCAAATGTTGAATGCATGAACACGGGGATAAGTGATGCCTGCCAGTCGTGGCAGTGGATTATGTCGGGACGGAATCCCACAACGGGAAGTATTGCAAGTACAGCCTTGCAGAAGAAAGTATACCTTTCAATATCCCATTTCATATCCGAAGAATAAGGTGTATCGCATTTGAAGTAATACTCATTGTCAACGAAATAGAATTTTATTCCGTTGTATTCATACTCCATGATGCCGACATGAACACCGTCAGACCTCATGCCGTAGTCCATATAGAAGTGTGTAACGTACTTGAAACTGTCCCTGTACTTTGCGGGAATACAGGTGTAGTAGGGCATGATAACTCTTACGTCAAATTCTGATTTGTTGATATACTGCGGAAGTGCGCCCACAACATCGGCGAGACCGCCTGTCTTGATAAAGGGAACACATTCGGAAGCAGCGAACAGAATATTTTTCATTCTTTTTCAACTCCTTTTTATAAAAGTGCTGTGCATTACAGCCTGATATGATTATTATACATCATTTTTCATGATTAGTCAATAGAAAAATATAATATCTGCACAATTTATTTTTTGATTTTTTTCTTGACAATCTGTGAATTTTGTGTTAATATTTGTTTAGCTGTAAAATACTTTGCAAAGATATTGAGAGGGGAAATTTCAATGATAAAAAAGTTAACATCGGGTCTTGTTTCCGCAGTCATGGCAGCGTCAGCCCTGCCGTTTGCACAGACTGCATATGCAGCGGATTTCAAGGCAAACTATGCGGAGGCTCTGCAAAAATCGCTCTTTTTCTATGAGTGTCAGCAGGCAGGTCCTCTGCCCGAATGGAACAGGGTTGAATGGAAAACAGATTCCACTATGACAGATGAGGTTCTGGGTGGCTGGTATGATGCGGGTGACCACGCAAAATTCAATCTTCCCATGGCTTATTCCGCATCAATGCTCGCATGGGGTCTTTATCAGTACCCTGACGGACTTGAAAAATGCGGGGAAATGACAAACTATGTCAACAACCTCGAATTTGTTCTCGACTACCTCGCAGAATGTGACAGGGGCGATGAAGTTGTTTTTCAGGTCGGAAACGGCACTGTTGACCATACATGGTGGGGTCCTGTAAGCCTCCTCGAATATGGTATGGCGGACGCAGGCACAAGTTATGACGAAGCAAGAGAAACTTATGTTGCAAGCGAAGGCTGTTCATGCGTTTTCGGAGGAATGGCTGCGGCTCTTGCGGCAGGTTACTGCGCCCTTGAAGGTCGTATTGACGAAACAAAAAGAAAAGAATATCTCAGCCATTCGGAAAATCTTTTCAAGCTGGCAGATGCCTCAAAGAGCGATACCGTCTACAATGACAGCAATGCGTCGGGATTTTACCGTTCAAGCCATTTCTATGACGAGCTTTTCTATTCGGCAAACTGGCTCTATAAGGCTACGGGCGACAAGGCTTATCTCGACAAGGCAACATCTTATATTCCGCACCTTGACAAAGAACTCGGTTCGGACGAACTGAAATATTCATGGGGTCAGTGCTGGGACGACACAATGCAGGGCGGTATGCTCCTCTATGCACAGAACACAGGCGACAAGACTTATATAAACCGTGTTAAGAAACACGTTGAATACTGGACAAATGATGTAAAGAAACTTCCGGGCGGTCTGCGCTGGAACGCAACATGGGGCTGTATCAGATATGCTGAATCCGCAGGATTTGTGGCTGCTGTTGCCTGCGATACTGTTCTCAAAGACACGGATACTTCCGCATACGAAAAATTCTATGAGGAACAGATAAATTATGCTCTCGGCGACAATCCCGACAATCAGAGCTATGTTGTCGGCTACGGCGAAAATTATTCCATGAACGCTCATCACCGTACTGCCCACGGTTCATGGAAAAATGACCTTGCAATACCTGCAACAAACAGACATATTCTCTATGGCGCACTTGTCGGAGGTCCTACCGAAGACGGCAAATATGTTGACGACAGACAGAATTTCGTAAACAATGAAGTCGCTACCGACTACAATGCAGGATTTACCGCACTCCTCTGCAAGATGATTGACAAGTACGGCGGAACTCCCGACCCGAATTTCCCCGAAAAGGAAAAACATGACGGTCCCGAATTTTACGTTGAGGCTCTCGACAAGGGCGTAAGCGACAGCGGTATGACCGTAAGTTTCAAGATTACAAACCATTCCGCATGGCCCGCAAGAGTTCAGGATAATATCTCATGCAGATATTACATGGATATGAGCGAAGTAATCGCCGCAGGCAAAAAGCCCGAAGATGTCGTTGTAAGATGTGACAGGGACCAGGCTGCGATGTATTCGGGCAGAGGTGTTAAACCTGCCGAAATTTCAGGAATAAAGCACTATGACGGTGATATATACTATGTTGAAATAACTCTCCCTGACGGCAGAGCAGTAATTCCCGTTTCGGAAGGTATGCAGCAGTGCGAAATTCTCCTTGCATTTGTAATGCCCGACTACGGTTCGGGCTGGAACGCAGAAAACGATTTCTCCAATAAGGATATCCTCGGCGAAAAAGGCGAAACAGACGAACAAGGCACTACTAAGGGAATTGTTACTCCCTATATTCCGACTTACGTAAACGGCGAACTCTATTACGGTATCGAACCTGACGGAACTTCCGCTGACGGTCTCGGAAGCGCAGGCGGTGTCAATATAAATGACGACAAGCCGACAACAACAACTGCCACAACAGGCACTCCCGAAAAACAGACAACCACTGCCGAAGATACCGAAGGCAAAATAGTCTGCGGTGACGCAAACCTTGACGGAAATGTTACTATCTCCGACTGCGTTGCAATACTTCAATACCTCGCAAACGGCGAAAAATACGGTCTCACCAGAGAAGCTCTCTTAAATGCGGACGTTGACGGAAAACCCGGTGTCACAGGTACGGACGCAGGCGAGATACAGAAATTTGACGCAGGTATCATTAACAAATTCGTTGTTGAAAAATAAAAAACTTATTTTTTCCGCAAATATTAAAATATCTATTGACAAACTCCCTTTAATGTGATAGAATTATTAAAGTCGTGAAGTTTCACGTCCTTTTCGGCGTGTGAAATGAAACAGTGTTCATGGACGTACAGGCTGATAGGTCTGTACGTCTTTAATTTAATTCCGAATTTAAAAGAGGGTGGTTCTGTGGTAAACAAATTAAAGCTCTACGGGTTCAATAACCTTACAAAATCCCTGAGTTTCAATATATATGATGTGTGCTATGCCAAAACCCCGAAAGCACAGCTTGACTATATCGCCTACGTTGACGAGGCTTACAATTCCGAAAGAATAACGGATATTATGAAACATCTTACAGAAATGATAGGGGCGCAGGTTCTGAGTATTTCCCGACAGGACTACGACCCGCAGGGAGCGTCCGCTACTTTTCTTATTGCCGATGATACTATGATTCCTTCGGGCGGAAACGAAACTGTCGCACATCTCGACAAAAGCCATGTAACTGTCCATACCTATCCCGAATATCACCCCGATACAAGCATAGCAACTTTCAGGGTCGATATTGATGTCGCCACCTGCGGAAAAATTACTCCGCTTACCGCCCTTGATTATCTGATAGGCAGTTTCGATTCGGATATAATAACCATGGACTACCGTGTAAGAGGCTTTACAAGGGATTTGGACGGCGAAAAAATTTTCATAGACCATGATATAACTTCTATCCAGAATTATATTGACGAGTCTATATTAAATAAATACGATGCGGTTGATATTAACGTATATCAGGCTAATATGTTCCATACAAAAATGCTTATAAAAGAGATTGAACTGCAAAACTATCTCTTTAATACGGACGTAAGGGAACTTTCTCCGAGGAACAGGCTTGATATAACAAACAATCTCCGTAAGGAGATGATAGAAATTTTCAGCGGAAGGAACGTGTTCGGAAGTGGCTCTTTCTCAGGTTGATGCACCTATATATGAGGCTTTAAGAAAATTCAGAAGAATGAGGGTAGTACCCTTTGATGTCCCCGGTCACAAAAGAGGGCGTGGAAATATGGAGCTTACCGAATTTCTCGGTGAGGACTGCATGAATGTCGATGTAAATTCCATGAAACCCCTTGATAATTTATGTCACCCCGTTTCGGTGATAAAAGATGCGGAAATGCTTGCGGCGCAGGCTTTCGGTGCGGCAAATGCATTTTTCATGGTGGGCGGTACAACTTCCGCCGTACAGAGTATGATTATGTATGCCTGCAAAAGCGGCGATAAAATCATCATGCCCAGAAACGTCCACAGGAGCGCAATAAATGCCCTTATTCTCACGGGTGCTGTTCCCGTTTATGTAAATCCCGATACCAACAGTCAGCTCGGTATTTCCCTCGGAATGTCCGTTTCTCAGATTGAACAGGCTATAAGGGAAAACCCGAACGCAAAAGCCGTTATGGTAAATAATCCGACTTATTACGGCATATGCTCCGATTTAAAGAAAATAACCGAACTCGCCCATGAACATAATATGCTTGTCCTTGTCGATGAGGCTCACGGAACGCATTTCTATTTCGGGGACAATTTCCCTCTCACCGCCATGAAGGCAGGTGCGGACTGCGCTTCCGTAAGTATGCATAAATCAGGCGGAAGTTTAACTCAGAGTTCTTTTCTTCTCATGGGCAAAAATATAAATTCAGACTATATGCGTCAGGTCATAAATCTCACACAGACGACAAGTGCTTCTTATCTGTTGCTTTCAAGCCTTGATATTTCAAGAAAAAGACTTGCTCTGAGCGGTCGTGAAATATTTGAGAAAACTGTCGAAATGGCTGAGTACGCAAGACAGGAAATAAACGATATAGGCGGTTATTATGCCTATTCAAGAGAGCTGATAAACGGCGACAGCATTTTTGACTTTGATGTTTCAAAATTAAGCATTTTCACTCTGCCCATAGGTCTTGCGGGAATTGAAGTCTATGACCTGCTCCGTGACGAATATGATATACAGATAGAGTTCGGCGATATCGGAAATATCCTCGCCTATATATCCGTAGGCGACAGGAAACGTGACATTGAAAGGCTTATTTCCGCACTTGCCGAAATAAAAAGAAGATTCGGCAAAACAGGTGCGGATATGCTCAGTCATGAATATATAAGCCCGATAATTTCGGAAACTCCCAGAAAGGCTTTCTATGCGGATAAGATTTCATTACCGCTTGATGAGGCTTCGGGAAAGGTCTGCACGGAATTTGTAATGTGCTATCCTCCCGGAATACCGATTCTCGCCCCCGGAGAACTCGTTACGGACGAAATTATTGAGTATATAAAATACGCAAAGGCTAAGGGCTGTCAGATGACAGGCACGGAAGATTTGAATATCGAAAGATTAAACGTAATGATTTGACTTGAAATTATATAAATCCATATATCGGTGAAAAATATTTTCAACCGTGTGTAAAGACGTGTAAAGGCGTGTGGCATACACACCAAAAAAGCCCGAAAATACGGCGTTTACACACCCACACGCCATTAAGTCGGGTTGATATTTGTTTTATGGAAATTCCTGCGAGTCCGTTCACGGATATTATTATTTAATTTTCCCTTAAAAATAAAAAAAAGGCGTGTAGGTGTGTATTTGCCTTAAAACCGACAAATAAGCCGTGTATAAAGGTGCGTAAAAGGTGTGCGGGCGTGTGTATTTCTTATAATTATTTGAACGGAGGTTTTTATGGAACTATGGTTTACGGAGCGTCATACTCCGAATGTTAAATTTTCAATAAAGGTTGACAGACAGCTTTACAGCGGTAACAGCGAATTTCAGAGAATTGATATTTTTCAGTCAAAGGAGTTCGGAAGATTCCTCACCCTTGACGGCTATATGATGCTTACCGAAAAAGACGAATTTATCTATCATGAAATGATTACCCATGTGCCTATGTCCGTTCACCCCGAACCAAAAAATATCCTCGTTATCGGTGCAGGTGACGGCGGTGTTGTCCGTGAGCTTACAAGATACAACTGCGTTGAAAATATTGACTTGGTTGAAATTGATGAGCTTGTCGTTGAGGTCAGCAGAAAATTCCTCCCGACTACCGCCTGCCGTCTTGATGACGAAAGAGTGCATATTTTCTATGAGGACGGCGTTAAATTCATAAGACGCTGCGAAAATAAGTATGATGTTATTATAGTCGATTCAACAGACCCTTTCGGTCCGGGTGAGGGACTTTTTACAAAGGAATTTTACGGAAGCTGTTACAAGGCTCTCAAAGAGGACGGTATCATGGTAAATCAGCACGAAAGCCCGTTCTATGCGGAAGATGCCGCAGCTATGCAGAGGTCGCACAAGAGAATCGTTGAAAGTTTCCCGATAAGCAGAGTGTATCAGGCACATATCCCGACATATCCGTCAGGTCACTGGCTTTTCGGCTTTGCGTCAAAAAAATATCACCCCGTAAGAGACTACAACGGCACTAAATGGAGTATGCTCGGAATCTCAACAAAATATTATAACACACATCTGCATACGGGGGCTTTCTATCTTCCCAACTACGTTGAGGAAATGCTCAGGGACGTTGAATAAACAGGGGGGCTTGGGGGGAATAAGCCGCCCCTTGCACCGAGAATGAGCGAAACGAAGTGGAGTGAATGAAGGTGCAAGCCCGAAAAGCGCAAATTTGACGATTTTAAATAATGCTGATTAAGAGGAAAATTTCGCCCTTGCCGTATGAACGAACGTAATGTAATGGAGTGAGTGAATAGGCAAGCCTCAAAAGGCGAAATTTGACGATTTTAAATAGGGGGTATTGAATTGCTTAATAAAAATATTCAGACTTTTATCGCCTGCGACAGCGAATATGAGGATTCAAAAACAGTGCTGTTCGGTGCAGGCTTTGACGGGACAACAAGTTTCAGACCGGGAACAAGATTTGCTCCCTCTGCCATAAGAAACGAAAGTTTCGGCATTGAAACTTATTCTCCATATCAAGATAAGGATATGACGGATTACAAGTTTTTCGACAGCGGAGATTTGGAACTCCCTTTCGGAAGCGTTACACGCACTCTTGCGGATATTTCCGTGAGAACAGGTACTATTCTCTCTGACGGGAAAATCCCTTTTATGATTGGCGGAGAACACCTTGTAACTTTCGGCTCTGTAATGGCTGTAAAGGATTTGTATGAGGATTTGTACATAATTCATTTTGACGCTCATGCGGATTTGAGAGACGATTATCTGGGACAGAAATTATCCCATGCCTGCGTTATAAGAAGATGTCACGAGCTTGTCGGAGACAACCGTATTTTCCAGTTCGGCATAAGAAGCGGTGACAGGGAAGAATTTGTTTTCGCAAAAGAACACACCTGCATGAACAAATTTGATTTTAACAATCTTGAAAATACTGTCGAAAAATTAAAGGGAAAGAAAGTTTATTTTACCCTTGATTTGGACGTTCTTGACCCGTCGGTATTTCCGGGTACGGGTACTCCCGAAGCAGGCGGTGTAAGCTTTGAGGAATTAAGAAAAGCTGTTACTCTTGTATGTTCGGAGCTTGATATTGTCGGCTGTGATGTCAATGAATTGTCACCCGTCTATGACCAGTCGGGAGTTTCAACGGCTGTCGCCTGCAAAATAATCAGGGAAATGCTCCTCGCTCTTGAAAAATAATCAGAAAACAGGAAACAATTGACTTCGGAGGTAAATTATGTGGATTGCAATAATTTCAATAGTCTTTTTTGCGGCAATATTCCTTTCAGTTGGAATAATAATATCTGCATCTGACAAAAAAAGAAAAAAAATCTGCACGGAACAGGTTTCTGCAACGGTTATTGAAAATAAAAAAGTCTCATCAAGGAGCAATGGTCATCGTTCGGTTTCATATACTCCCGTATTCCGCTATGAATACAAAATGAAAGAGTATATTGCCCAGACTGCATTTTCATCAAATCCCCCTGCTTTCAGCGAGGGCGAAACAATGGAAATATTTATTGACCCCTCATCACCTCAGAAAATATATGTTCCTCAGATGAAAACAAATCTCATACTTGAAGTAATTTTCACACTGATAGGCGGAATTGCCCTTGCTGCCGCCGTAGTGGTTTTTATCGTAATGCATAAATAAACGCTGTCTGCCGTTTTCGGAGGATATGCGGAATATAAAAAAAGGAGTAAAAAAAATGGGAAAATGTATGATTATCGGCTGCGGAGGAGTTGCTTCCGTTGCTATTCACAAGTGCTGTCAGAACAGCGATGTATTTGAAGGTATCATGATTGCAAGCCGTACAAAATCAAAGTGCGATGCCCTCAAAGAAAAATTACAGCCTACAACAAAAACCGTAATCGAAACTGCTCAGGTAAACGCTGACAATACAGATGAGCTTATCGCTCTCATAAACAGCTATAAACCCGATGTTGTGCTGAATCTCGCTCTCCCCTATCAGGATTTGACTATCATGGACGCTTGCCTTGCAACCAAAACCCACTATGTCGATACGGCAAACTATGAACCGCTTGATACTGCTAAATTTGAGTACAAATGGCAGTGGGCTTACCGTGAAAAATTTGAAAAGGCAGGCATAACCGCTCTCCTCGGAAGCGGATTTGACCCCGGTGTTACGGGAGTATTCTCCGCATATGCCATGAAACATGAATTTGATGAAATCAATTATATAGATATCCTCGACTGCAACGGCGGTGACCACGGCTATCCCTTTGCAACCAATTTCAACCCCGAAATCAATATCCGTGAAGTTTCCGCAAAGGGAAGCTATATTCAGGACGGCAAATGGATTGAAACAGAACCTATGGAAATTAAAAGGGTTTACAATTTCAAGGGCGTAGGCGAAAAAGATATGTACCTGCTCCACCATGAAGAACTTGAATCCCTTGCACTCAATATCAAGGGCATAAAGAGAATAAGATTTTTCATGACTTTCGGACAGAGCTATTTAACTCACCTCAAATGCCTTGAAAATGTCGGCATGACCTCCATTGAACCTATCATGTATGAGGGAAAGGAAATCGTTCCTTTGCAGTTCCTTAAAGCCGTACTCCCCGACCCTGCGTCACTCGGTCCGAGAACTGTCGGAAAAACAAATATCGGCTGTATCTTCCGTGGAAAGAAAGACGGAAAAGACAAAACTTATTATTTATATAATATCTGCGACCATCAGGAATGTTACAAGGAAGTCGGCTCTCAGGCTGTTTCCTATACTACGGGCGTTCCCGCTATGATTGGTGCTATGATGATTATGACAGGCACTTGGAAAAAAGCAGGTGTTTACAACATAGAGGAATTTGACCCCGACCCGTTCATGGAGGCTCTCAATAAATGGGGACTTCCTTGGGAAGAAGATTTCAACCCTGTTCTTGTGGATTAATCATGCTTGATGTTAAAAAATTTGAAACTCCCTGCTATGTCATTGACGAGAAAAAATTAATAAACAATCTTGAAATATTAAAGGGCGTTCAGGACAGAACAGGTGCAAAAATTCTCCTCGCACAAAAAGCTTTTTCCTGCTATTCGCTCTATCCGCTTATAGGTAAATATTTAAGCGGTACGGCTTGCAGCGGACTTTTCGAGGCAAGGCTCGGCTTTGAGGAAATGGGAAAGGAAAATCATGTGTTTTCAGCCGCTTACCGTGAAAGCGAAATCAATGAGATTATTTCCTACTGCGGTCATATTATTTTCAACTCTTTCAGTCAGCTTGACAGGTACAGGGACAAAGTTTTAAAGGCAGGTAAAAAAATCGGTCTGAGAATAAATCCCGAACTTTCAACGCAGGAAGGTCATGAAATTTATGACCCCTGTTCACCAAAATCAAGGCTCGGAATCAAACTGAAAAATTTTAACCGTGATGATTTGTACGGCGTTTCGGGTCTGCATTTTCATACTCTCTGCGAACAAAATTCAGACGATTTGGAAAAGACTTTATACGCAGTTGAGGAAAAATTCGGTGATGTTCTGAAAAATATGCAGTGGATTAATTTCGGCGGAGGTCATCATATCACCCGTGAGGACTATGATATTTCAAGGCTTGAAAAATGCATAAAGCATATGCAGGAAAAATATAATCTTGAAGTTTATCTCGAACCGGGTGAGGCTGTCGCACTCAATGCAGGATATTTGATAACCGAAATTCTTGATATAATTAAAAATGATACGGATATTCTTATTCTTGACACATCTGCGGCTTGTCATATGCCTGATGTTCTTGAAATGCCCTATCGTCCGCCTTTAAAGGATTCGGGAAAGCCCCTTGAAAAAAAATATACTTACAGACTGGGTTCGCAGACCTGTCTTTCAGGGGATTTCATAGGGGAATATTCTTTCGACAGAGAATTAAATATCGGGGACAGGCTTGTATTTGAGGATATGGCTATATACTCAATGGTTAAAAACAATACGTTCAACGGTATGCCCCTGCCGACAATATATCTCCTGAAATCAAACGGGGATATCAATATAATCAAAAAGTTCGGCTACGAGAATTTCAGGACAAGACTTTAAAATAAATCAGGTGATTTAATGGATAACAAAAACAACAGACCAAAAGCAAGGGAAAAAAATATCAATACAGGCGATTCGGCAGGCGTTCACCGCCGTGGCGAAAAAATCGGAAACCAACAGGTAGGTACTGACAGTCAGGCAGGAAAAAAACCTGCGAACAAAACCGCAAAAAGAGCTTCTATCGGCGGCGGTTCACTTCTTGTTATAATTCTGGCTGTTCTTTTTACGAATCTTTTCGGTGGCGGAGGCGGTACAGACACTTCCGACAATACGGATTATGACGATACTTCAATAAGCGAAAGCTCATCGGGCGGAAATGTCAACAATTCCGTTGCATCGGGTTCAAGGGATAAATATACTTCCATGCTCGGAAATAATCAGGATACTGTTACAATAATGGTTTATATGTGCGGTACTGACCTTGAATCAAAATACGGCATGGCTTCCTCCGATATGCAGGAAATGGCTGCCGCTGATTTGGGCGATAATGTAAATATAATTGTTTTCACGGGTGGCTGCAAACAGTGGAAAACCAACGGCATAAGCAATAAGAACAATCAGATTTTCAGAATAAAAAATCACGGTCTTGAACTCCTCGAAAACAATATGGGTTCAAAAGCCATGACAGACCCGAATAACCTGACTGATTTTATTAAATACTGCAATAAAAATTATCCCGCAAACCGTAATGAATTAATCCTCTGGGACCACGGCGGCGGTTCTGTAAGCGGTTACGGCTATGATGAGAAAAACAAATCAGGCTCTATGGAGCTTGAAGAAATTGCTCAGGCTCTCAAAAACAGTGAAGTCAAATTCGATTTTGTCGGATTTGATGCCTGCCTTATGGCTACTGCGGAAACCGCCCTCATGCTTGATGATTATGCAGATTATATGATTGCCTCGGAAGAAACAGAACCCGGCATAGGCTGGTACTATACGGAATGGCTCAACAAACTCGGAAAAAATACCTCAATGCCGACTGTTGAACTCGGAAAGAATATAATTGACGGCTTTATAACAACCTGTGCAAAAAAATGCAGAGGTCAGAAAACTACTCTTTCCATTATAGATTTGGCTGAATTTTCAAATACCGTTCCGTCAAAACTGACAGCATGGGCTGATTCCGTCAGCAAACTTATATCTGACAAACAGTATCAGAAAATTTCTGACGCAAGATACAACGCAAGAGAATTTGCTCAGAGTTCAAAAATTGACCAGATAGATTTGATAAACTTTGCGGAAAATACCGACAATCTCGAAGGTCATGAACTTTCCACGGCTTTAAGGGGCGCAATAAAATACAACCGCACTTCTTCAAATATGACAAATGCCTACGGCGTTTCAATTTATTTCCCGTATCAGCGTACATCTTATGTTGATTCAGCCTGCAACACATATAATCAAATCGGCATGGATTCTTCATATTCAAACTGTATACGCAGTTTTGCAAAGCTTGAAACAAGCGGACAGATTACCGCAGGCGGTACAAGTTCGTCAGCAGGTTCGCTTTTCGGTTCTTCATCATCATCGGGTTCTTCATTCGATACAGGTGTCCTGACTTCACTCCTTGATGCATTTCTCGGCGGAGGAGACCGTTCAATAGAAGGTCTTGACGGTTCAAATACCGACTTCATGAAAGACAGTTCCGTAAGCAACAGCGATATTGCAGATTTCATATCTCTCAATCATTTTGACCCAAGCAATCTCGTATGGGAAAAAGACGGTGACGAATACAAAATATCTCTCCCCGATGACCAGTGGAATCTTGTTCACAGCGTAGATGCAAGCGTATTCTATGATGACGGCACGGGATATATCGACCTCGGACTCAATGATACTTATACATTTGATGATGACGGAAAACTTGTCGCTGATTTGAGCAGATACAGAATTGCAATAAACAATCAGCCTGTTGCATATTATCACACCGACACAACCGAAAAAGATGACGGCAGTTATACTATAACAGGATATGTTCCCGCATTTCTCAACGGCGAAAAAGTAAAAATTATACTTGTATTCGACAGCGAAAATCCAAAAGGCTATATTGCAGGCGCACAGCCCGATTATATATCCGATGAAACTCAGACTGTCGCAAAAGCTATGACAGAACTCAATGCAGGCGATAAAATTGACTTTGTGTGCGACTATTACACCTATGATGAGGAATTTGAAGGAAATTACTATCTCGGCGAACAGATGACAGTAACCGACAATATGGAAATTTCGGATTATTATGTAGGCGATGACGATATGAAAATCATGTACCGCTTTACGGATATATACAATCAGAATTACTGGACGGAAGCTTTAATGGCAGAATAAAAAAATCCCCCCGAAAAGGGGGATTTTTTATTATATTTTCTTTTGTAACCGATATTGGTCAGAGTATCGCTCAACGGGCAACGCTCTCGCATTAATGATTATTCATTTTCTTTTCTGCGCCTGCCGATTCCTGAAAATCTTACTGTAACAATGCCCAGTCCAAACATAAAGAATCCTGCAACTGCGGTAAGCATATTACTTACAGTATTGATTCCCGTCTGAGGAAGGTTTACTTCTTCGCCGTCTATATCAGTGCCTTTTCCTGTAACAGGGTCAACGGTATATTCGTTGAGACTTGTATTATCCGCACCGAAAATAGAAATTTTCGCTGAACCGTCACGGTTGTAAACGGCTTCTGCGGAAGCAGGTTTGACACCTGTTTTCGATTCATAGTCTTTCAAAGCCATTTTTTCAAGTTTTTTGAGAGAGTAAGCATTATCGGGGATTTGCGGAACAAATGCCTTTTTAATATCCACAGGATTACCTGCATTGTCTGTTCCTTCGGCGGTTTGCGGGTCAACTGTATAAACGTCAATCACACTGCCGTCTGCATTTATAAGTGATAACGAAACCGTACCCTCCTGATTTTCATTTGCATTGACGTTTTCAGGTTCTATGGGTGAATGAGCCTCAGCCATATTTATTAACTGTTCAGTCGTATAGAACGAGAAATCATCAACAGACTTGTCATTCAAATAAGTCAGAATTTCAAATGAATAATCCTTGGAAACAAGCTTGACAGTGCCGTCCTCCTGCGGATAGACTCTTACAACTGAGGAGATGTTTCCGTTTTCCGTCTGAATGGACAATACTGCGCCGTTTGCATTCATTTCGTAAGTGAACGGATATGCAACTCCATCGGAAAGAGAATATACTTTACCACTTTTGTCGTCATTAAAGACGTAATATTCCGAATTTTGGGAGAACGAGAACCAAACGCCTTTCTTAAAAGGATTGTTCATCGGAGGAAGTGTAGAAGTCAGGTCAATTTCTTCTCCTGCCTGATTGAAACCGCAGGCAGTCTGTGCATCTACCGCATACACTTCTTTTTCTGTCATCTGAATGTTAATGAAACCTGTTGTTTCATCAACGATAAATTCGGGTGTACCGCTGTATTCGCCGTACTGAGCCTTATAGTAATCCACTGCCATTTCAGAAAGTTCGTCATTGGTATAGAAACTGAATGTATCGGGAGTGCAGAAATATAAAAGCGTTGTTGTTGCAGGTTCTTTTCCGTCTTTGGCTTTTTCCGTAAGAACAGCAACATTTCCTCGGTTCATGAAAGAATAATCCGAGAATACAATCGGTTCGCTGTCAGCAGATGTATTGAATTGCAGGTCTGTGTTATTGATTGTGTAACTGATTGGTGCTTCTGTTCCGTTTTCCTGTAAAATTATTTTGCCTGCATTAAAGTCAAGATAGTAGATTTTTCCCTCATCTATCATCATAAGTACAGCGTTGCGGGCGAAATCTTCAAACGTGAGCGGGAACAAATCAGGCATATTCTCTGAGGCAGCATATACAATTTCTCCGGTAAAGATATTTACCTTATAGTCACCGAACCATACTTCTCCTCTATAACCTGTTACATAGCCGTTCAAAGCAACGATACCGTTGCTTACAGCGATTTCGGTTCTTGCTGTGTCCCAGCCGTATTCTTCACTAACCATAATATCCTGATAACGCTTTTCAATCTGGTCTGTTGTGTAGAAGGGATATTTTTCCGAAGTACCCTCACCGCAGTATGTCAGCTTTTTTGAAGTTTTGTCACTTACAAGACGGATTGAATTTTCATCAGCCTGATATACTTTATATACAGTATCTCCGCATACAAGTTCGCCGTTACTGAATGTATAATTCTTTTCCTCTGCCGAACCGTCCTTGAAACTGATACGCTTTATTGTATCCTCTGTAAAGCTGTAAAGGTGTGTATCCGTCATGTATACACCGACAGCTATTTGTTCAGCGGAAGCGGATTCGCTTTCAACAGAAGAAATATTATAGGCTTTGTCCATAGCTGAAATCGTATAGGAACTGAAATCGGTAACATCATATTCAAATGTAAATACGCCGTTTTCATCGGGGTCTGCGACAAGCATATCCGCAAAGTCAACATTTTTAAAGTCTGAATCCTGTAATGTACCCGTCAGGAATTTTCCGACAAAAGGAAGTTCCGTGGCAGAAAAAGGACGTTTTATGAAATTACCGCTCATTCTCATGGTTTCCAGAGCATTGCCTATCAGGTCAAGCGTATAAAGTTCAGCCTTGTCGCTGCCCTTGAATCCCGTGATATAGATACCGTCTAAACTGCTGTCTTTCGCAGTAATTCTGATAATCTTCCTGCCGTCTTTTTCTGTGAGTTCTGAGCTGAGTTCGGGAGCTGTATTATCAACAGTGAACTGAAATTCTTTTTTCTGCGGATTTTCAACAGACGGCTGATAATTGACATAGCCTGTTATCTGTGCGGTATAAATGCCTTCTTCAAGGTTTAACTTGCCAAACGACTCTGCATTGAAGCTGTCAAGTCTTTTGTTAATATCAGTATTTTCTCCGGTAGCAACCAATTCGCCCTTGTCGTTATAGATATTCAGTCCGTTGTAATGGTGGAATCTGTTGGTAGTCGTTATCATACCAATCGTATCCGCAAGACCGTCACCATTCGGAGAAAGGTAATAATCTGTATCTGTACCGAGAGCTATAAACGCATTGAGCTGTTCTTCCGTTGCGTAATTAAAAATATTTGTATCAGGTGTGTATTCTTCCTGCGGGATTTCCTTGCATATTTCGCTGATTAAAGCGGTTGCCTTTGCAAGAGAAATGTTGTCCCGTACAGGTCTGATGTCCTCGCCCATAGTGGTAGTAACAACAAAGTTATCACTAAAAATCGGAACCTGAGACCAGTCACCGCAGAAACCTACCAGCGGAACGGAAATATCACAGCAGTTTTCCGCACCCTCCAAAAGCAGATAGCCGTCTACAAAGAAACCGTTTGTGAATATCTCTTTGATAGCTGATGTCTGGGCAGAATCCAGAGAAACAGAAATAGTTTCGGTTCTGTTTTCGCCTGCACCGATATGAAGCAGAGAGTTAAGGTCTGCGGACGAGTTCAGCGACTGCTGACCCTTGATTACATCTGTCTGTAATTCTTCATTAAAGGTACTGCCGTCCGTTGTAAGAACCAAGCGTGCAGAGGTAAAATCAACATCTTGGTCGCTTATATTATTCAGATTCAGATTGAAACTGAACTCGTCACCGATATTATCATAAAGCTGAATTTTGGATTCGCCCTCATCACCTGTGAGCAGAACCTTATCAGCAATAACATTATTCAAGGAAATCATGCCTGCTCCCTGTCTTCGGGGTGTCACGAACATACCGTCCTCCTCGCAGGGAACGGCAGAAGTCATTACAAGATTTCTCATATATCTGAGCTTTTCCGTGTTTTCAAGCTCAGTGCCCTTTTTTTGGAGATATTCATTGAGAACTGCCATACAGCCTGCCACATAGGGAGAAGCCATGGAAGTTCCGCCGAGAACAGCGGTAGTGCCGTTATAATTTGCAGATTCTACGTGGTCGCCGATACCCATAATATCAGGGCGAAGTTCCAGATTCTGGTGAACGCCGTAACTGCTGTCAAAAACAACAGAAGTCGGAACATCAATATCAACAGTTTCATCGGAGAAAACCAATGTCTTGTTTTCCGCTTCAATCATATTCTGTCCGTCTTCATAAGAAACAAAGCCGGAAGGCAGGTCATTTTCTACCGCATGGCCGTAAAGAGATTCTCCTTCATAGCCGATAGCGATAATACCGACAGCTCCTGCATTTTTGGCAAATTCTGCTTTATCTTGAATATAAAGACCTCCGCCGCAGTTTACCAAAGCGATTTTTCCTGTCAAATCCTTCTGTGCGAAATCTTCCGACATACCAAATCCGCAGTAAACGTATTCATATTCGCCGGATAATTCATCTGCAAGCCAGCGTTTTGCATTAGAAATCTGTGTGCGATAAGTTTCTGCATAGGGGATTTTATTTTCACCGATGACAAAACACTTGTTATGCTGCGTATAAACATTGGAAGCAGAAGCAACAACAAGCATTCCTGAACCACTCTCAACAGAAGTATCAATAATTCCCCTGTCAGGGTTAGCGGCAGTGTGGATTTCTCCGTTTATGCTTCCGTCACCGTAATTACCGGCAGCCTTACAGAGAGTTATACCGGCATTGATAGCGTTCTGATATACCTCTTCATAAGGATTATTTGCAAAACATTCTCCGCTACTGCCAAAACTCATATTGATAACATCTGCATGAAGTTTGACAGCATCTTCCAGTGCAGCGATTACTTCATCGTCATAAATTCCGTCACTAATCGCCATAAATACAAGCTGTGCATCTTTTGCAATACCGGATATGGTTTTACCGTCCTCATCTGTAAACTGATTTCCGGCAACGATTCCTGAAACGTGAGTTCCGTGGTAAGTTGCAGGATAATCCTCGCTTAATCCTACGGCATTTATAGGGTCATTATCAGCGTAATCCACAACAAATGGCAGTTTATTGCTTCTGTAAGCCTGTGCAGGGTCAACATCTACATTAAAGCCGATAGTAGATGCAATTTCAGCAACATCTTCTTCTGTGAGCTTGACCTGAACGGAATCGTCCAAAGGTGCAAACATAGGGTGCGTTACATCAAGCTCGGTATCAATAACGGCAATTACCTGACCTTCACCTGAACAGCCCGTGAAATCATAATATGCGGGATAACCGCCCAATGACGGCGCAGTTGCCATTTCAGGGGCAATTTTTTGTACTGCCTTAGTGACATCTTCCACGTAGGGCAGAGCTTTTATCTGCTCTATCAGGTTTTCGGGAATCTCGCAGGAGAAACCGTTGTACAGAACGCTGTAACTGTACTTCACTTCCAGTTCAGAGTATAACTCTCTGATTTGTTCCTGAACGTATGACTGCGTATCCTCCAATGACTCCGCTATCTGAACAGCCTGTTCGGTTTCCAGAAAGTCATCGCCCTGCTCAATGCCTTCGGAAGTTGCAAGAATTGCCTCACCTGAGACTTTGACAATAACGTTTACCAAATCGGAGGAAACTTCCTCTGTTTCGGATATATTTTCGGGTGACACGGCGGCAGACACATTCAGCGCAAACCCTGAACTAAGCGAGGGCGTGCAGCCAATAGCGGCGGTAAGAGTAAGGCTGACCGCTTTGTTGAAAACTTTTCGTTTCAACTTGTTTTTCGACATATAAACCACTCCTTATGTTTAAGCTTTAAATTAATGACTGTAAATTTTTTGTGAACTTTTAAAGCAATTTAACATCAACAGTATATCATATTTTAAACCTTTTGTCAATAGTCTTGTTATAAATAACGCTTATTTCCGAGGAAAAAGAAACAACGGCGATAACTCGGTAGAATTGCCGATAATCCCCACAAGATAATAAAAGCTCGGATTCACCGTTTAATGAATCCAAGCCGTTTAATATGGTCGAGGTGACAGGATTTGAACCTGCGGCCCCTACGTCCCGAACGTAGTACTCTACCAAACTGAGCCACACCTCGACAACAAAATAATTATACAACAAATAATTAAATTTGTCAATAGGAAAAAAATAATTTTTATATTAAACAAAAGCGGTTCTCCCGTTCGGGAAAACCGCAGTTTTTTTATTTCTCATCATTGAAAGCCTGATTTATTTCTTTTAAAAGGTCAGATGCTTTCTTTTCGTCATCATCAATAATCGGAATTTCAATTTTTTTCTGCTGAGCGTTTTTTTCCTCTGTCTTTTCAGGAGCAGGAACAGGTGCGGGAGCAGATTCTTCCTTTGCTTTCTGAGGAGCAGGTGCAGGATTAACGGGAACAACAGGAGCGGGTTTTTTAACGGGAGCGGGTTTCTTTACGGGAGCAGGTGCAGCTTTTGAAGGTCCTTCAAGGACTTTATATGTAACGGCTGCGATAAATGCACCTATAAGAGGACCTGCAACGAATACCCAGAGTGATGCAAGAGGTGCTGCGTTTCCGTTTATTGCAGATGCAACAGCAGGACCTATGCTTCTTGCGGGGTTTACGGAAGTGCCTGTAAGACCTATTCCGAAGATATGAACGAGTGTAAGTGTAAGACCTATAACAAGTCCTCCGAATGAGCCGTGGTTTGCTTTCTTTGAAGTAACTCCGAGGATAGTTATAACAAATACGAACGTGAGGAGAACTTCAACGAGGAGACCTGCGACTGCGTTATTTCCCACGCCTGCGAGACCGTTTGAACCGAAACCGCCTGTCTGGTCGGGAATATCGCCGAGAATGAATATAGCCGCAAGAAGTCCCGAACCTGCAAAAGCTCCGAAACACTGAGCAACTATATAGCCGATAAGTTCCGCTGATGATATACCTCCCGTGAGAAAAACAGCAAGCGAAACAGCAGGGTTAATGTGACAGCCCGATATATTTCCTATGCTGTAAGCCATACCCACTATTACAAGACCGAACGCAAGCGCAGTGAGGATATAGCCTCCGCCGTTCTTTGCGTCACAGCCCACAAGCATGGCAGTTCCGCAGCCGAGCAGAACCAGAACCATAGTACCGATAAACTCAGCAGCATATTTTTTTGAGATTGACATAAAGATTTTACCTCCTTTTTAGTATATCGGTAATCCGACTGTATATATTATACCATTTTACAATATTGAAGTCAATATATTTTAAGTTAAGAGTATATTTATTTTATATTTAACAAAAAATATATTTCATGTTTCGGGAAGGGAATCAATAACTCCCGCATCATATTTCTGTATTGAATTAGCGTCCATGGCGGTAACTCCGTCATTGTCGCCGAACACATCGGAAGCTTTTTTTGCCGTATCCGAGAGATAATATTTTTCGTGATTTGCAAGATACTGTAAAATTCTCACAGCATCGGATATACTGACATCTCCGTCAAGGTTTGAATCGCCTGAAAGAAGTTCTCCTTCCGTGAGAGTTTTTATTTTTTTTACTGTTATGTTTGCTGTTCCGTCAAGGGGCTTTTTTTCGTCATCGGGGATATCTTTCGGGGTATACGGAAAATAATTTATATTTGTCTGCAAGATAAGACATTCCACTGATTCAGATGCATCTTTGACATTCCACACGGCGGTATAGTTCCCGTCACCGTTTATTTTTACTGCGCCGTCACCTGCATCTTCGAGAGTCCATTGGGAGTTTGTTCCGACAGAACCGCAAAGCCACGCATAATATGGTTCTTTTGTGCCGTCACTTTTTACAAGTTCGGAATCTTTTCCTATTCCGCTGACGGTAAACTCAACAACTATCTGGTCTATAATTACATTGTCGTATTCTATATCTTCGACAAAATTATTGTAATCAAGCGTACCCCAGATATTATAGATATTTCGTCTGAGGGAAATACCGTCATTGTTTGTGCTTAAAGAATGGTCGGATTCATAGTATTCTATTTCACGTTCATGGCGGTATTCCGTACCTGTTTCTTTATCTTCGGCATTACAGGCATAGGCAGTTACAAAAGAGGACGAAACGGCGGCTGAAAGAATGAGTGAAAAAATTTTTGCTGTTTTCATTTTCAATTCTCCTTTTGGTATATTATTTTTCGGGCAGGCTGTCAATAATGCCTGCATCGTACCTTTGGATAGCGGAAGCATCTTTTGCTGTTATACCGTCAGAATTTCCCGAAACATCTGCATTTTCGGCAGCCTGCGAGGAAAGCCCGTATTTTTCGTTGTTTGAGAGAAACTGCAAGATTCTCACGGCATCGGATACGGTTACACTTCCGTCAAGGTTTGCATCTCCCGCAAGATATGAACTGCTGTTTATTACATTTATTTCACACTGCATGATATTGTTTCCGCAGACGGCATATATTATGGCAGTGCCGTTTTCATTTGCCGTAACGATTCCGTTTTCGACAGAGGCGACAATTGTATTACTGCTTGTCCATTCAACTTTTTTTCCGTTGGTATTCACAGCGATTATATTTGACCTGTCGCCTTTTTTCATTGTTATTTTTTCGGGAATGAGATAGGGCTTTGCAACATCTTCAAAATGAGAATCCGCAACGGCAATATATCCGTCCGCAGACTGATTAATATTTGCAAGGTTTGCACAGTTTTGTCTGTCTCTTACATATTCATCGGAATTTGATATGGGGTTTTCGCTGTTGTAAATTCCCCTTGTGAACAAATAAGCCTGCATGGGAATATTTTTCTTATAGACATCAATAAAAATATCTGTTGCGTAGGCGTATTCCATATATACTATATCTATCGGGAAAACATCGCCTTTTTGGGTATTTTCGGGGAGAGTAACGTTAAAGCTGAAAAATTCTCCGTCCTTTCCTAAATTTTCCTTTGCGGAAGTTGCAACAAACATTCCGTTCATGCCCTCGGAAATTTTTGTATTGTCCTCATCAAAAAGCATATTGAGATATTCTGCGGCTTCGCCCGTATTGACAATAGTTTTTCCCCTTTCATTTCTTTCGGGAGTGAGTCTGCTGTCATAGAAAAGATGTATTCCCGTTGATGCATATTTCTCGTCCGCACCGCTTATATATACAGATATTTTCATTTGTTTCAGGGAAAGTTCCGAATCGGGCTGTAAAAGTTCCTTTGTGACGGTCATAACAGGCTTTACTGCGGAGTTTAATATTTCTTCTTCGGAAAGCCCTCTCGTTACATCGGCAAATGCAGGGAATAAGGATATATTAAAAACAGAAATTAAAGCAGCGGAAAGTGATAATAATTTTTTACAAAGAGCTTTCATTTCCGACCTCCTTTTCGGTATATATATGTGATATAAACGTCCTTTTTATTATGATATCACTTTTTTTAAGTCATGTCAAGAGTTTATACGTCATTTTATACATTTTTTTACTTAAAGACCGGAAAATACTACTATATTTTTGTGCTTAAAATATGAACGCTGTTCAAAATTCCGACACATTCTTTCACAAAGATATCATCTGTGTGAAAAAAACATCATAAAAACTTCTTTAAAAAATAACATTTACCCCAAATTTATATCACACAGGGCTAATATAATATAATCACAGGTTGAGGATAAGACCTCAGAGATAAATTTGAAATATCTGAAAAGGAACGTGAATTATATGAACGAATACAATTTTGATGTTAATGAGATTACAGAGGAAAATAACAATACAAACAACACAAACAACATGGACAGCTCATATCAGGGATTCAGCACTGACGGCGGAAACAAGCCCCCAAAAAAGAACGGCTTACTTAAAGCTGCCGCAACCCTTATGGCTATGGTAATGGTTTCCGCAGGTTCTATCGCAGTTTACAGACAGGTTGAACCTTCCAACAACAAGAGTACGGAAAACACGGCTGTTGAAACTGTTGACGACAATGACGAGAAAGATTCCGCAAGGGCTTTGGCTGCAAAGTCCGTAAGCCTTATCAAAACAGATGACTCAACAGGTACGGAACTTTCAACAGAGGAAATCGTTGAAAAGGTTCTCCCCTCGGTTGTCGGCATAGAATCCACATTTACAGTTACTTCTCAGGGAAACAGCGGTTATTTCTTCGGTTTCGGCGGATTTGAACCTCAGATGCCCTCAACATCAGAGGCAACAGGCACGGGTACAGGCGTTGTAATTACCGAAAACGGCTATGTCGTTACAAATGCCCATGTTATCTATGACAGCGAATACGGCGCAGGTCTTGCGGACAGCATTTCCGTACTCCTCAAAGATGACAAGAGTTATGATGCGGAAGTTGTCGGCTATGATACAGACTGTGACCTCGCTGTACTTAAAATAGATGCAGATGACCTCACAGCCGCAGAATTTGGCAACAGTGAAGACCTCAAACTCGGTGAATCCGTTATAGCTATCGGAAATCCCCTCGGATTTGAACTCATGGACACTGTAACAGGCGGTATGGTTTCGGGTCTTAACAGAAGTATCACAATCAATGACAAGGCTATGACGCTTATTCAGACAGATGCCGCTATAAATTCAGGAAATTCAGGCGGTCCTCTCATAAACAAATACGGTCAGGTCATAGGTATAAATTCTTCAAAAATGTCCTCCTCTTATTCTTCAAGCGGTGCTTCCATTGAAGGCATAGGTTTCGCAATTCCTTCAAACGAAGTTTCAGATATAATTGACGATATCATGAAATACGGCTACGTTACAGGCAAGCCTCAGCTTGGTATAAGCTGTCAGGACGTTACTGAAAACATAGCAAAAATGTACAATCTCCCCGTAGGTATTTACGTAACAAATGTTACTGAGGACGGCGCAGCAGAAAAGGCAGGTTTACAGTCAGGTGATGTTATAACCGCTGTTGACGGCGAAGAAGTCAAAACTTCCGCAGAACTCACCGCAAAGAAAAATCTCCACAAGGCAGGAGAAAGCGTTGAACTCACCTATATAAGAAACGGCAAGGAACACACGGTAAAAGTTACCCTTGACGAAGTTAAATCAGAAAACTAACTAAATCCTCTTCTTCTTACACAGACTGCTTTTTTAAAGCAGTCTGTTTTTTTGATAGTTTTTAACGAGTTATAAAAATATTTTTGTCGATTATTGACTTTTTTTCTTTAATATGTTATAATATTTCTGTAATTAGCTGAGGAGGGAAACTGAATGAACAACAAAAATATATCCGCTGAAAAAGCTATCAAAAAAGATGACACAAGACATATAAGATTTATCGCAACTATTACAGTCCTTACCATTCTCCTTGCAGTAATCATAACCCTTTCAAGCGTAAATATATTTACGGACAAAACTAAGGAAATGCGTACAAAAACCGCTGAGGGAACAGCTAAAATGGCGGCTGAAATGATTAATGCCGAAAAAATCAGCTATTGGCTTGAAAACGGTCAGGACGATGAATATACAGAAACAGAAAAAACTCTCAGCAGTATACTTGACAATTCCCCCGAATTAAAATATCTGTATGTATACCGCATAGAAAATGACGGCTGTCATGTTGTTTTTGATATGGACAGCGATTCACTCACAGGTGCGGAACTCGGAGCTGTTGTTGAATTTGACCAGTCTTTTCTCCCTCTCGTACCTGATTTGCTCGCAGGCAAAAAAATAGCCCCCATTGAAAGCGATGACGCTTACGGCTGGCTTCTTACGGTTTATGAACCCGTTTACAATTCTGACGGGGAATGTGTTGCATATGCGGGCGCAGACGTTTCAATGATGGACATTTACAACTATGTGAGAACCCTCACATTGAAAATTGTTGTAATTTCCGCAATATTCCTTATAATAGTTCTTATTGTCGGCGTGTGTATGTTCGTTGGCTATCACAGGACAAACTCCGTTGAAATTCTCCTTGAACAGCAGAGGCGTGACAAACTCCTGATAAAAGAAATTGTTGAATCTTTTGCGAAAGTTATCGACCTTAAAGATACCTACACAAACGGTCACTCAACCCGTGTTGCGGAATATACCTCAATGCTTACCAAGGAACTCGGCTATGATGAGGAAACTGTTGAAAAATATTACAACATCGCCCTTATGCACGATATCGGAAAAGTCGGTATTCCCGATGATGTTCTTAACAAACCCGGAAAACTTACCGATGAGGAATTTCAGCTTATAAAATCACATTCAAGCCGTGGATACGAAGCACTCAAAAATATAAGCATTATGCCCGAACTTGCAATAGGCGCAGGCGCACATCACGAAAGACCTGACGGAAAAGGCTATCCGAACGGTCTGAAAGGTGACGAAATTCCGAGAGTTGCACAGATAATCGCTGTTGCGGACGCTTTTGATGCAATGTATTCAAACAGACCGTACAGAAAACGCATGAACTTTGAGAAGGCTGTCAGCATTATAAAAAATGTACGTGGAACTCAGCTTACGGAAGATGTCGTTGACGCATTTTTAAGACTTGTCAATAAAGGTAAATTCCGTGCGCCTGATGACCACGGCGGAGGAAGTACCGAGGATATTTCAAATATAAGAGGAAAATAAAAAAACTCCCCGATTTTTCGGGGAGAAATTTTTGGTGCGGATAACAGGACTTGAACCTGCATGAACTTGCGTTCACATGGACCTGAACCATGCGCGTCTGCCAATTCCGCCATATCCGCATATCAACTTAAATATTATATCACATTTTTTTTAATTTGTCAAGAGGAATTTTTAAATTTTTTCAAAAAACAACCGCAGATATAAAAACTGCGGTTGTCTTATTTTTACCGGGTTATCGTTGAGTGACTGTGAATGTAAAATTCTTCCTGACCGGGCTGCCATGCCTTTATTTTAGGTGGAAAAAGCGAATCGTACTTTTCGACAGCTTCTTCATCATCACAGCATTTGTCAGCATCGTTCTGATAGTAGAACCATTTTCTGCCGTCAAGGACATTTTCCCTGAGTTCCTTGACAAGCAGGGCGGCGGGGAATATATCTCCCTCAAAGCACACGTTATATTTTTTACAGCTTTTATAGCCACGGGCAACGTAATTGTCGGGGTTTCCGAAATTTATAACCGTATCATAGCCCATTTCAAGAGCCTTTGCGAACGTATGTTCAAGGAGCAGTTTTCCATAGCCTTTGCGCTGAAAATCGGGGTGTATGCAGAGAGGGCCCATTGTGAGGACAGTTTTTTCATTGTTGTTTTCGTCTTTGAGTTTGCTTTCGGAGTACATGATACTGCCGATAATTTTCCCGTCAATTTCCACAACGAAATCAAGTTCGGGGATAAAAGCCTCATGCTGTCTGAGCATATGCATGAAATAATGCTCACTGCAACCCTCAACGCTCAGATTCCAGAACGCTTCACGGGCGAGATTTTCAACTTCACGGTAATCTTTTTCTGTTTCTCTGCGTATGATATAATTCAATTTATTCATTATTTTTTCCTCCTGAAAATGCTGAACGACACACGGGAGGCTTGTGTTGAGATAAATTCGCAAACCTTCCCGTTTACGCTGCTATCTCAGTTCTGTTATTATTTTTCAAACAACTTTCTCCTTTTAAATAAATTATGAGAATATGATATCACACAAATAAAATTTTGTCAAGTGTTTTCCGACAAAAAACCGACTTTTAAAAAGTCGGTTTGCAGCAGTTAATTTCTGCTGTTTATTTTGTTTCTGCTGAAATAAAGTCCGACACATTCGCTTGCGGAGAGTGTGACAAATACTGCCACTGTGCATATAAATGCCGCTGCGTACAGTATTCCGACAAGACCCGTACTGCCGTTGTGCTGCGGGAACATCGGCAAGCCCGGAAAAAGCTGTATAACTCCCGTTATGAGAAATACGAATGATGCAAGAGATTTGAAAAAGCTTATTCCCGTGAGCATTAACAGGGAACTTAATCCCATAGCACCTGCGATATAAAGAGCTGATTCGCTTATTGTATTTGCAATTCCGCTCATTCCGTCTTTATAGTCAAGTCCGAGTTTTCCTGCATAGAGAAGATAAAATGCGACTGCCGCAACAACTCCCACAACCGAAAGAATTATTGTTATTTTAAAGCCTTTTTGCGCCATTTCAGCCTTGCGTTCCTCTTTGAGCTGCATCATCATGCGGAGGCTTTCCTTTTCGTCTTTCTGATTGGAAACAAGCTGAGAAGAAACGGCTTTTTTCTTAGCTTCCTCTTTTATTCTTTCGAGGTCTTTGTTTGCATATTTCGGAACATATTCGGGAACTTCGGGTTCTTCATCGAGAATCGGTGCGGATATGGGTTCGGGCGGTGTTTCGGGTTCGGGTTTCGGGGGCGGAGGGGTATAATTATCCTCATCGAGAACGGGTGCAGACGGTGCAGGGGGCGGAGGTGCTTCTGCGCCAAGCTGTTTACGGCGCATATCTATAATCATCTGCTGTTTTTCAACGGGCAGATTATCGAACATGGTTTTCTGTTCGGGGGAAAGCCCTGCAATTATATCCTCATCACTGAGAATAAATTTCTCAGGTTCGGGGGTATATTCGGAATCGTCAAGGACAGGTGCGGAAACTCCCGTGGGTGCGCCTTTTTTCTCATAGGGGTCATAGTTGCTCATATCATCGAGTATGGGTGCGGAAACTCCTGTGGGTGCGCCTCTGCGTATTCCATAGCTCATATCCTCCATGTCATCAAGGACGGGGGCGGAGACTCCTGTTGGTGCGCCTCTGCGGGCGGTGTCCTGAAATTCCATGTCATCAAGCAAAGGGGCAGTAACACCTGTGGGTGCGCCTTTTCTGTCATCGTCCTGAAACTCCATATCGTCAAGGACGGGAAGTGCTGTATTATTTTCATCATTCATATTTTTCACCTCGTTTGCGGGATTAATAAAATTATTTTGTATTTACAAAATCGTAGAGAGAGAGATTTTTTCCTGTTGAAACATAGGAATAATATTCAAGTATTATTGATGAATCCGAAGAATTAACCATGCCGTTTCCGTCAGCATCGGCAGCTTTTTTTTGCAGTTCATTCATTCCTGAAATTCTGCCCGTTGAAATTCTCGAATATGCAAGCAGTATCGCAGATGCATCGGAGGAATCTATATAGCCGTCACCGTCAACATCTCCGAGAGTTATTTCGGGGGGCGGTGAATTTATATCGCAGGCATATTCCGACATCGGATATTTTTCGGCAAATTCTTCCGACAGATAGTCGTCATAAAGAGGAGAACTTTTTGCGGACCATATGCCGTATGTATGGGAATTTCCCGTGGCAAGGGAATCCATATCCTCTGTTCCTCTCATAAAGAAAAGAAAGTTTTTGGCTTTTGCCTGAGAATCCCAAGTTGAGTCAAGGAAATAATATTTTCCGTTTGCCTCTGCGATATTCCACGCATGATTTGCGGTGTTTCCCGTTCCGGGGATAATTCTGCACGGAACGTCACATTCAATAAGAAGTCTGTACATAAGGAGAGAATATCCCTGACAGACTGCGCTGCCCTCAACGCCTGCGCCGTATGCGGAAAAAATTTCGCTTCCTGTTTACTCCGTGGAATAATTCACATTATTAACTATATAGCCGTAAATCTTTTTGATTTTCTCATAGTTTGTATTTCCGTCAAGTGAGAGATTCTGCTTTACGAGTTTTAATTTCTCGTCAAGAAGTTTTTCCTGTTCTGCCGTTGAATTGTATTTAAGGGAATAGTTAAGGGTATAAGTTCCCTCATACTTGTTATAGATTATTTTACAGCCGTATGAACTGAGATTCCAGCGGAGATAATCGCCTTCCGTACTTCTTCCCGTTTCAGCGAGTGCGGAAACAAGGATATCTGTTATGGCATCTCCCTTTATAATGGTAACGGGGACTGTTATGCTGAATTCGTTTATTCTTGCACACATACCCTCCCTTAGCCTGTCGGCGGCTTCGGAAACAGAAAAAGCCTCATATTCATATTCCTCAGCCATTGCACTGAAAGCAGGCACTGTGAGCAATATACACACGGAAAAGCCTGCGGCAAGCAGTTTGTTCATGAATTTCATATTTAAACTCCTCTGTCTTATCGGATTCCGAACTGTAAATGATTTCTTATTATTGTCGCCGCATGAAGATTATCTGTCCATGCGGCGGCTTTTCCGAAATATCGGATTATCTTTCAAGTATCTGTGACCTGTCGGGACCTATGCCAACCATGCTTACATGACAGCCGACAAGTTCTTCAAGTCTCTTGATATATTTTTTGCAGTTTTCGGGAAGTTCGTCAAAGCTTGAACATTTTGATATATCCTCGCTGAATCCCTCAAATTCCTCATAAACGGGCTGACAGCCGTCAAGTTCTTCGAGAGTGGGCGGGAAATTCTCCGTAACTGTTCCGTCGGGCTTTTTGTACGCCACGCACATTTTAAGGGTGTCTATACCTGCAAGAGTATCAAGCTTGTTTATTGCAAGGCTGTCAAGACCGTTTACTCTTACGGAATGACGGACGATAACAGCATCAAACCAGCCTGTTCTTCTGGGTCTGCCCGTTGTAGTACCGAACTCTCCGCCTACGTTTCTTATTTTGTCGCCGATTTCGTCATCGAGTTCGGTCGGGAAAGGTCCTTTGCCGACACGGGTTGTATAAGCCTTTGCAACGCCGATTATATTTGTTATAACTTTCGGACCTACGCCTGTACCCACGCATACGCCTGCGGAAAGCGGGTGTGATGATGTTACATAGGGATATGTACCGAAATCAATATCAAGGAGAGTAGCCTGTGCGCCCTCAAACATGATAGTTTTTCCTTCTTTTGCGGCATTGAAAGTAAGTACCGAAACATCGTCAACATACGGGAGAAGTCTCTTTCCGTATTCTGTGTATTCTGCTGTTACGGCATCGAGGTCAAAGGGTTCTCCGCCGTAAACTTCGGTAATTATCTTGTTTTTGAGTTTTCCTGTGGACTGAATTTTTTCTGCGAGTACATCGGGGTGAACAAGGTCATAAAGCCTTATACCGCATCTTTCGTACTTATCCATATAAGTAGGACCTATTCCCCTTTTGGTAGTGCCGATATCTTTTCCGCCCCTGAAAGCTTCCGAAAGTCCGTCAAGTGCGATATGCCACGGCATAACGATATGCGCTCTGGGGTCTGCTTTGAGGTTCTTTGTGGATATTCCCCTTGCTTCAAGGCTGTCGAGTTCGCCTATGAAATCCTTTGGGTCAAGTACAACGCCCGCACCTATAAGGCAGAGAGTATCCTTATAGAGTATACCCGAAGGTATAAGGTGGAGTTTGTATACTTCTCCGTTGTTTACGACTGTATGACCTGCGTTGTTTCCGCCCTGTGAACGTACAACAACATCTGCACGGGAAGCGAGAATATCAATGATTTTTCCCTTTCCCTCATCTCCCCACTGAGTTCCTACAACAATATTTGAAGGCATTTTGTTTCCTCTTTTCATTAAAATTATTATGTACAAATGCACATTTACAACTAATTATATCATATTGTAAATGATATTGCAAGCATATTTCATTATTTTAATATTTTACTTAGCAGATAATTTTAAAGGGACTGCCTTTTAAGACAGTCCCTTGTTGGAAGGATTTTTTTTATGATTACCAGTTGAATCCGGGCTGCTGTGAACCTGAACCCGAAACGGCTGAATCGCCTGAGATTGTTCCGCCGATATATGTTTCAAGTCCTGACTGTGTGAGTATAGCTGTTCCGCCTGATACATTACCGCCTGTCGTAAAGCTTACACCGCTGCTGAGATTTGCAGAGGGATTGCCGCTCTGTGCAACGAATGAAACGATAACATTTCCTGATGAATCCTTGAAAGTATATCTTGTGTTGATGTTTGTATTGCCCGAAGTCATTGTTGCATAGTTGCCGCCTGTCTTGTTTATCGAATAACCGCCGTCACCGCAATCGAGAGGTTCCTGACCGTTTGCAAGGTAGTAGCCGCCTGTTATGTTGATGTTTCCGTTTGAGTCAAGAGCATCATGGTCGCCGTTTGCGGAGTTTACAACAACAAATCCGCCGCTGAGGTTAAGTTCGCCGAACGTGCCGCCCATCATTCCGCCGCCGAATCCCATATTGTTTCCGTTGCCTGAGCTGTCAGCACCGCCTGCTGCATTGTATCCGTCATCGCCTGAGATAATGTATACAGAACCGCTGTTCTGGTAGATGTAAACGCCTTCAATACCCTCATAGCACTTGGGAATGTAAATCTGTACATCATCAAATGTATTTGCATTTCCCTGACCGATTGTGAGGTTATGGTCTGAATGTGCGCCGTCATCAGCCGTTGAAAGCTTATAAGTACCGCCGAGGAGGTTCATGTCGCCTCCGCAGTGTATAGCGTCATCGGAAGAATCAATTGTGATATTTCCGCCGTTTATTGTGATATTGCCCTTGCTCTGCCATGTTGTGCCTGCTTCATCAGAACGACCTACTGCCTTTATGCCCTGGGCGGAGATGTCAACCTTGTTTGCATTGCCGTCCATGCCCATGCCGCCGGGACCTCCCTGACCGCCGGGACCTCCGGGAGCGTTCCATGTTCCGCTGCTTGCGCTTCCTGTAAAGCCTGAACCCTCATATGTGTAGATATTAAGGTCGCCGCCGTTCATTACGAAATCCTGCTCCGCAGATATGCCGTCAGCATAGGATTTTATATCAACTGTACCACCGTTTATTGTAACAAGACCATATGACTTGTCTGAATTTGTATCGGTAGATGTGGATTTTATACCGTCACCCTGCTGTGTGTTTACAGTGAGTTTAAGGTTGCTGTAATCAACTTCCGAACCGTCAGCCTTTGAATCATTTCCGATTGTAACGCTGTCTTTTCCTCTGATACCGTCATCAACAGCATTTACTGTGATATTTCCGTTGTAGATTTTTATATCGTTCTTGCAAACGATAGCGTCTGCTTCATTTCCGTTTACGGTGAGTTCGCCCGTGCCTTTGAATTTAATGTCATCTCTTGCGAAAATTGCGCCCTCAACAGTGTTTGTGTTTCCGTCACTGTCTGTATAAGTTTCTGTGTGTGAAGTGCCGTCAGAGACAGTATTTGAAGTGCCTGCCTTTGCGACAATCTGAACTTCATCGCCTATGGACTTAACATATATGGGAGCTGTTGTGCTGTTGGAGATATTTGCGTTTACAAGGTCAAGTTCAACAACGCTGTCGGGATATGCTGTTGAATCAACATCAACAACTATCTGTACTTCGGAAGCGTCACCTGTTACTGTGTATGTACCCTCTTTGGTGATAGTTGCAACACCGTCTTTAACTGTGACTGCATCTGCGGGAGCATCGGAAGTTATTTTTGCACCTGAGAGAGTGAGAGTATTTCCGTCAGAAGTTGAAGGTGTGGGAGTAACTGTTTCTCCGTCAGTCTTGCCTGCGGGATTTACATTTTCAAATGTAGTTACTGAGTTCTTTACTTCAAATGAATCCTTTGAGTCAGTACCATAAGTAACTGTTGCACCTGTGCCTGTATTTGTGAGAGTATATGCCTTGCCTGCTGTGATTGATGCGTCACTTATGAGAACATACGCATATTTCTTTGTAAAGTCTGCCTTTACATTTCCTACGCTTATGGAATTAGCTTTCTTCCATGTGCCGTCCTTAGATGTTGAATCAGCTACGCAGTTAAGGAGCATTGTTGCCTGATTTTCGGATTTAAGGAGGGTTGAATCTGTCTGGTTGTCGGTAGCTGTTGCGATAACCGTACCGCCTGTGATATTTGTACCTGTTGCGGAAGTAAGACCTCTGTCACCGCCTGCGATAACTGTACCGCCTGATATGCTTATGGTTGTTGCGGACTGGATAGCGTCATTTCCTGCCTTTACAGTTACGCTGCCGCCCTCGATTGAAACAGTTCCGCCTTTACTGTCAGATGATGCCTTGATACCGTCACCTTCTGCCTCAACATTAACAACAGCATCTCCCTTGATTGTAACGGAAGTTTTGCCCTTGATACCGTCTGTTTCATCTGTTGCGTTGAGAGTTGTAACATTGATGATACCGCCTGTGAGTTTTATATCATTGTTGGAAGCTATGCCGTCCTGAGTATTTGCTGTGAGGTTGAGAACACCTGTACCGCCCTTGATTGTGAGGTCGTCCTTAGCTTCAATAACAGCCTCTCCGCTTGCTGTTCCGTCAGCGTTGAGATATGCCGTGTCGCCGTCAGAGATTGTATTTGTTGTGCCGTCAACGAGATTTATTGAAGTATTCTCTGCATTTGTAACGAGAATTGCGGGTGCGCTCTTGCCTGTTATGCTTACACCGTTGAGGAAAATCTTAACTGTTTCGGCATCTGCTGTTGTATCGGCGATATTTACATTTATCTGACCGTCATCAAGTGTGCCGTCAACGTAGAATGTTCCCGAATGTGTGATAGTAATTGTTGAACCGTTTACTTCCGCATAGTCGCCTTCTGTTGTTGCGGAAGCACCGTTGAGGTGGATATATGTTATATCTGCCTGCGGGTCAGAGGGGTCTGTGGGGTCAGTCGGATTTGTCGGGTCAGTTTCAACGGGCTTGCCGTCCTTCCATGATTCGGGGAGTTCCGTCAAAGCTCCTGCATCATATTTCTGGATAGAAACTGCATCGCTGCCTGTTACACCGTCGCCTCTGTTGAAAACATCGGCATTGTCTTTTCCCTGTGCAGTGAAAGGGTATTTTTCAGCATTCGCCATATTCTGAAGAATAGCAACTGCATCGGAAATTGTTACGGACTTGTCGTCATTTGCATCGCCGTAGATTACGGTTGCTGTTGCTGCCGAACAGTTGTTTACAACTGCTGCAACGGGTACGGCTGCTGCGATGAGGGCTGTTGAGGAAAGTCCTGCAAAAAGTTTCCTTGCGCTGAATTTTTTCATGTAAATCAAACTCCTTTTTTTAACTTTTTATTTATTATTTGTTATTGTTTTCCTTACTGTGATTATGATTATAACCCCCTTTTCTTAAAATAATCTTAAACTTATCTTAAAATTTGAAATTTTTTGTTCGGATTATTTTTTATATATAATAAAGTATACAAAGCATATCTCCATGAAAAAATACATTGTAAAAATACTTGAATTATCCTGAGATATGTTGTATAATGAATTATATCATTATATCAAGGAATGAGAGTATGAAAAAACTATCTGCTATTTTTACAGCGGTTTTGTTGTCCGCTGCGCTCTCAGCCTGTGCTGAAAAAAAATCTTTTACAGAACCTGACGGAAAACTTGATTCCTGTTCCATTCGCTTTTCGTGGTGGGGAGGAGATGACCGCCATGAGGCTACTCTCAAAGCCATAGACCTCTGGAACGAAAAACACCCCGATATTAATATTATCCCTGAATACGGAGGCTGGGACGGCTGGACGGAAAAATTGTCCTCGCAGATAAACGGCGGTACTGCCCCTGATATCATGCAGATAAATTATGACTGGCTTGTTTCGTTTTCGGGGGGAAACAAATTCTATGACCTCGGAAAATTAAAAAATTTTCTTGACCTTTCGGGTTATGATGAGGATATACTCTCTTTCGGAGAAAATAACAATATTCTCAATGCCGTTACTGTTTCTGTCAGCGGTCGCGGGCTTTTCTACAATTCCGATGTCTATAAAAGTTTCGGGGCTGAATATCCCCACACATGGAATGAACTTTTAGCCCTCGGCGACAAATTTGATGACAACGGAGTTTATCCCATTGATTTGGATATACAGTCGGGAGGTACTGCATGGTATCTCGCAGTTGTCTATGTTCAGCAAAAAACAGGCAGGGAATTTATAACTATGGACGGTAAGCTCGGATTCTCCGAAGAAGATATAAAAACCGCCCTCGATTTTTACAAACAGCTTGAAGATAATCATGTCATAAGAAATGTCCGCTCACGCACCGATGAGGACGGAAATGCCGCACTTTATCAGTCTCCCGAATTTATAAGCGGAAAAGTCGCAGGGATTCTCGAATGGGGCAGTTCTGTCGGAAAATATGAAATGAGCCTCCCCGAAGGCATTTTGGAGGCTGGTCCGATGCTGACCGATGACAGCGGAAATTCAGACGGCTGGCTTATAAAGCCCTCAATGCTCTATGCGATTTCCGCAGAAACTCAGTATCCCGATGAATCCGCAGCCTTTATGAATTTTCTGCTTAATGATGAGGAATGTGCGGATATTCTCGGCACTACCCGTGGGATACCCGCATCATCATATGCCGAGAAAAGTCTCGAAAAAAACGGCAAGTTAAAAGGTCTTGCCCTCGAAAATCACACCATGCTCGAACAGATAAACACATTCACAATAAGCCCGTATATGGAACTTGCTAAAATGAAAGAATTTTACAATGAAGCTGTTGAATCCGTATCATATAATACTTCCGATACCGCAGCAGCCGCAAAAAAGATGTACGATTCCATAAACGAATACCTTGAAAAAATCAAAAAATGAAGAAAAAATACAATAACCCTGTCGGCGTTGAAAATTACACGGGGCTTTTACTGATAATGCCATTTGTTGTGGGATTTGTCCTGTTTACGCTTTATCCCTTTGTATGTTCTTTCATACTGGGACTGACCGATTGTGACGGCATAAACGAAACTGATTTTATAGGATTTGAAAACTATTCGCATATGTTTTCAGATGAGGATTTTCTGAAATCCTCCGCTGTAACTTTCAGATATGCCTTGATACTTGTTCCGCTGAAACTTATTTTCTCTCTGCTTACGGCTTTGCTTTTAAGTGCGGAAATAAAGGGAATAGGAATATTCAGGACGGCATTTTATATCCCGTCAATACTCGGCTCTAACCTTGCAATAGTTATAATGTGGCAGTTTCTTTTCACATCTGACGGACTTGTAAATCAACTGCTTGAAATAATCGGATTTGCACCTGTCGGCTGGTACAGTCAGCCTGTTCCCGCTATGTTTATAATAGTACTGTTAAGGCTCTGGGAATTTGGTTCGACAATGATAATATTTTTAAATGCCCTGAAAGATATTCCGAAAGAATATTATGATGCCGCAAAAACAGACGGCTGTAACAGTATTAAATCATTTTTCCATATAACTCTCCCGTTGCTGAAAAAAGCAATTTTTCTTAATTTAATATTACAGACTGTTTCCGCTTTTCAGGAATTTAATGCGCCTTATATGCTTACGGGCGGAGGTCCTGAAAAAAATACTCTCACAATCGGTATGCTGATATACAATGAAATGTTCAGATATTCCGATATCGGCTATGCAAATGCTGTTTCGTGGGTGCTTTTTGTGGTGATTGCTGTAATAACCGCTCTTATGTTCAAAGTTGTAAAAAACAATTAATCCCCCGATTTACGGGGGATTTTTCATAAATCAGTCAATATATCCAACAAGCAAGCCTCTTGATTCTTCAAATTCAAAATTACAGGTAGACAATAAAACAATTCTTTTTTCCGCAAGTTCCTCTGCTGTTATATCCCTCTTGAAACGTGCAAGCCTTAAAATAAGTTCGGCATATCCGATTCTGTCATCATGCGTTATGAATATTGTGTTGTATACAGGGGAAGTGCTTTCCTGAGAGAGATAGGCAAAGAAATTTATCTGATATATTTCATTGCCGACAACAAGAGTTCCTGTTTCGTGCGTGTTGAAATAATCCTCCTGCATGAAATCCTGCAATCTGCCGAACATTCCGAAATTTTCTATATTATGACCGTATATTATCCAGTTGTATTCCGAAAAATCAGGGGCGCATCTGTAATCGAGAAAAGGCGTTCCAAGACCGTTTTCTTCTCCGTCAACGCCTCTCCAAAGGTAAAAATCATTGTCGGCGGACTGCACAACAGGGAAATCTATTTCAGTACCGTCAACGCTTATCCAGCCCACAACATCATTTGTTACAAGCTTTGCATTTTTAAGGATATCCGTTTCTTTGGGAATTTCGGGAGTTTCGGGATTGGTGCTTTCCTCCGTATTTTTAGGCGGAATATCGGGCTTTATTGTTTCATAAAGTTTTTCCTGTCTTTTGATATTTTCCTCCTGTTTTTTCTGTGGGAGATATTCGTCATTGTAATATCTGTTTGCAAAATACAATCCTGCTGTTATGCATATAAGCATAAAAACAAATACAAAAAATTTTCTCATAAATACACCTCTTAAATATAATAATCACATTATATCACAAATTATAAAAAAATACAAGAAATATTATTTTATATAAAAAATAAAATTTATTAGCCAAATAATTATCACGGAAATTTTCCATGTCAGAAAGCATAAGAATATTTTAGTATTAAATCTTAATATAATACCAATATTTTTTACAAATTTTGTTTTAAAAACAGTTGACAAAATTATCAAATTGTGTTATAATTGTTATAGATTATTTATTTTAAGAATCTTGAATCATACATATTATCATAGTTTATTTTTATCCTTTAATGAATATACTGATATACATATCAAACGAAAAGGAGGCGGCAGTGTAATGAGGATAAAAAAATTCTTTGCCGCTTTGACAGGCTGTATTCTTCTGTTGTCATGCAGTGCCATGACAGCTTTTGCAGAAGTTGCTTTGCCTGACGGTGCAGTAAAAGGACTCCCACAGAAACTGACAGCTATGGACAATGAAGGCAATGTCGTAAGTTCCGAAACGGGTGAATATTTCTTCCGTGTCGAAAATATGAGTTACGGTGAAACCTATACCAAAGATGTACAGCTTATGAACCTTCGTGACGACCATGCATACCATATCTATTTCTATGTTGAACCGCTCTGGAAAAACGGCGAAATTGACCTCGAAAAAGGCTGTAACTGCAAGTTCTTCCTTGACGGTGAACAGTTTTATAACGGCTCTGTAACGGGAGACGGGAATTTTGACCTCACAAAGGAAATAAAAGATTTGGGCTATTATGAACCCGGTGATTCACATACACTTTCCTGTTCGGTAATCTGGAATAACCTTGATGTTATGCAAAGTGTCGATAACGGAAACAGACTTGTTGACAGTAATGGCGAACATATTCTTGTAGGTCCCGATGATGAGGGTCATGCCGAAGGTCAGATAGAATTCAAATGGATTTTCTATGCAGCAGTTGATGAAAATTATAAACCGCCCGATACAGGTTTGCTTAATGTAAATAATTCTTTCTGGCTTATATGCTGTGCTATAATGCTGCTCCTCATAATTATTATGCTTATTCTTACATCTAAAAAACGTCAGAAAAAAGCTGCACAAAATTAATTTATCATATAAAAAAACACACCTGATTTATTTAAAGTCAGGTGTATTTTTATGCAAAGTTTTACGTTTCTTTCGGAGGCTCATTTTTGGGTTGTTCGTTTTTTGACTGTTCATTTTTGGGGTGTTCATCTTTCGGCTTTTCAAGAAGTTTTCCAAGCAGCAAAAGGAAAATCATAATGGATATTGTCATAATTATACCCATTCTTGTTCGCAGTCTTGCGACTAAATATCCCACTTTTGAAATATGAAATATAGTTTTTCCGACAAATGTATCT
>JAFYFU010000120.1 GCA_017543595.1 Ruminococcus sp.
GTAAAAGAAGTTCCCAAGGTTGAACCCGTAAAGGAAACTCCCAAGCCTGCACCTGCGAAAGAAGTTCCCAAGCCCGAACCCGTAAAAGAAGTTCCCAAGGTTGAACCCGTAAAGGAAACTCCCAAGCCTGCACCTGCGAAAGAAGTTCCCAAGCCCGAACCAGTAAAGGAAATTCCCAAGCCCGAACCCATAAAGGAAATTCCAAAGCCTGCGCCCGTGAAAGAAGTTCCCAAGCCCGAACCAGTAAAGGAAATTCCCAAGCCTGCGCCCGTAAAAGAAATTCCAAAGCCTGCGCCCGTGAAAGAAACTCCCAAGGCTGAAAAAATTGAGATAATTGTTGAGGAAAAAAAGGAAACTCCAAACGTTCCCCAAGCTTATGAAAAGCCCGAAATAATTATTCAAGTCAAGGAAACTGCCCCCGAACCTCCTCACTTTGAACATGATATAAATGCAAGTCAAAGTATTGATGACGAGTTTGAAGAAATTGCAGGCGTTCCCGAACAGGAAGAATTTAACGAAGATGTTGATGTCGATGACATTAACAATATGGCTATAAGCAAATGGACAGGTGTACTTATAAAATATATAGGCAAGACGGAAATCGTTACTATCCCCGAAAAAGTAACCGCAATAGGTCCGTATGCTTTCAGGGGAAATGAAAATATCAAGAAAGTAATTTTGTCCGAAAATGTCAAAACTATTGATAAATTTGCGTTTGCACACTGCACCAACCTCGAAGAAATAGTATTCAATAAAAATCTTGATACAATCGGCGAGAGTGCTTTTCTGAAATGTTCTCACCTCAAAGAGATAAATTTCCCCGAAGGCATAAAGGTTTTGGGAAAGAGTGCGTTTGCAAAGTGTAGTGCTATCAAAAAAGTTATATTCCCGAATAAAATTAAAAAGCTTAATGACCTTACATTTTTCGCCTGCCGCAGTCTTGGAAAAGTTATAATGTCGGATTCGATAGAATCTATCGGTGCATCGGCATTTGCGGAATGTTACGGACTTAAAAAAGTTATCATAGGCTGTGGAGTTACTGTAATAGGCGAAAGTGCATTTTCGTGGTGTCGTTCTCTGCCTGAGATAAATATTCCCGCAAACGTCAGGACAATAAGCGGATTTGCCTTTTACGGCTGTCAGAATCTCTGCGAAATAACAATAAGCGTGAACACAAGAGATATCCGTGATGATGCTTTCACGGGCTGTGAAAATATTTACAGTATCAAGATAGCGGAATTTGACGGCGAAAAGGCTAAGGGTAATGTGAGTATGTTTAAATATCACCGTGCAACTCTCAGGGTACTTAAACAGATTAACAAGAAAAAAGCTGAACGCTACGCAAAAGAACACAATATAAGTATGCTGTTCATATAAAAAAAGTCCCCCTTTTCGGGGGATTTTTTATCCAATCCTCGGCAGAATACCCCCACTTCTAAGCGAAGCGAAAGTGGGGGATGAATGCCGAAAAAACGATTGACAAATTTGTAAATTCGTGCTAAAATATGATTGTGAGTAAATCTCACCAGTATCTTGACAATAGTAAAAATATGCGGTTGCACTGACAAATCATTCGGTGCGTAAAATTTTTAGTGTCAGTTAGACTTTCTGAAAAAAAGTAGTCAGGATAAAATAACAAATAACTAAAAATAATGAAAAGTAGCGGTGTAGGCTTAATAAAGCCTTATCCGGTAGTGGCGAAGTGGACACGCCTGTAAGAATAAGGGTTGCCTGATTTCAGGTGGAGACTTAAATACCAATCTTCTTACGAAGCCCCCACCTCTACAGGTGGGGGAGAGTTCACAATTCGGGTTTTGTGTAGGCATTGCTGTAATATTCCATAGCGAGGTCGTCTTCTCCGATAAGTTGAAGCATACCGCCCGTTTCAAAGCGGAGTACATCGCTGTATTTGTCATTTTCGGTCTTGTATGAACAATTGGATATAATATGTATCTCAGGGGTGCTGTGTTCAGATGCGGTTTTCATGAAAGCCGATTCAAAAAGAAGTGAACCCCATGCAATATGATAACTGCTGCTGACAAGAGCAACTGAGTTTACCTGCGGGTACTGATTAAGCAGAATATCATATGAGAAAAGGGCATTTTGTGCCGTAGTCAGGGATTTGTTTTCGATTATAAGTCTTTTTTCGTCAAGACCGTTTTCAACAAGCCATTCGCCCATAAGGTCGGCTTCGGTAACATCTTTGTTATCCTTTGCAGTTCCTCCGCCCGTGCATACTATATATGAATTGGGGTATTGTTCGGCACATTTCATAGCAACGTTGAGTCGTCCTATAAGTTCGTCCTGCATAGAACCGTCATCATTCAGTTCAAAGCCAAGCACGACTATGCAAAGGCTGTCGTCATCGGGCAAATCATCGGGGAGTTTGTCAGTATTCACCTGTAATTCTGAATTGGCATAGTCCCAGTAATCCATTATATTTTTCCAGAGAGTGGCTTTTGTGCTGTCCTGTTTGTCGAGTTCGTCAATAAGTTCTTTTACTTTATTGTCAGCCTCAGCACCGTATGAACCGTGATATGTAACTATGTCACGGATAATTTCGTCAGAATTTCTTTCCTGAGATTCTTCAACTGAATCTTTCTGTTCCTGAGATTCCTCCTGAACCTGTTCCTGCACTTTGGATTCGGGAGCAGGCTGATTTTGGGGTGAACCGCATGAAACAAGGCTTAATGCCAGTGCCAAGGATAATAATGTTAATTTTTTCATTTTATCACCTTCGTTTAAAGTTTTATATAAATATCCCCCTGAGAGGTTCAGGGGGATATTCTGTCAAAGGAGTGTTATGCCGCTTTCAGCGCATTTCTGAATCATTTCATCAGACCATATTGAGGACTGAACCTCTCCGATATGAGCTTTTTCGAGGAGAAGCATACAGATTCTTGACTGACCGATACCGCCGCCTATTGTGAGTGGGAGTGTGCCGTCAGCTATCATTTTATGATAGTCGTATTTCATTCTGTCCTCTGCGCCACATTCGGCAAGCTGAGATTTAAGGGAATTTTCATCAACTCTTATACCCATTGAGGATACTTCGAGGGAATCGTCAAGAACTTCGTCCCAGATGAGAATATCGCCGTTAAGTGACCAGTCGTCATAATCGGGCGCACGTCCGTCATGTTTCTTTCCGCTTGCGAGTTTACCGCCAATCTGCATTAAAAATACAGTTTTATGTTCTTTTGTGATAAGTCTTTCACGTTCATGGGAAGTCTTGTCGGGATACATATCTTCAAGTTCCTGAGTTGTGATAAAGAACGGTTCTTCGCAGATTTTAGATGTAAGCTGAGGATAGCGCAGACTTACTTTTCTCTTTGTGTAGACGATAGCTTTAACCACGTTTTTTGCGGTTTCTTTGAGAAAGTCAACGGTTCTCTGGTCACGGGATATAACTTTTTCCCAGTCCCACTGGTCAACGAAAATTGAATGTGTGTTGTCCGTATCGTCATCACGGCGGATAGCGTTCATATCGGTGTAGATACCTTCTCCGATATTGTAGCCGTAGCGGTAGAGAGCCATTCTTTTCCATTTTGCGAGTGACTGTACAACTTCCGCCTCACCGCCGACTTCTTTTATATCGAAATCAACTTTTCTTTCAACGCCGTTTAAGTCGTCATTGATACCGCTGCCCTTTCTAACGATAAGAGGAGCGGAAACACGGTCAAGAGTGAGTGAGAAAGAGAGAACCTGCTGGAATATATCTTTAATATATTTTATAGCGTGCTGAGTTTCTCTCAGTGAAAGTGAGGACTTGTAGCCCTTGGGAATATACAGCGATTTTGACATAATAATCACTTTCCTTTTCTTATGGAGTATTTATTCAATCGGCAGCGTCATTGATGCCGTTTGTTTCTGTAAAAAGATTGGAGTCAAATATCATTCAGGTTTGAATCTGTGCCATATAAATTTGATTTTGTTTGTTGTATAAGCATTTAACGGCAACTTCACCTCAGAAAGCCTGAGATTTATATGATATTCTCCTAAAACGGAA
>JAFYFU010000121.1 GCA_017543595.1 Ruminococcus sp.
AAGAGGAAGATTTTGCCCTTGCCGTATGAACGAACGCAGTTTACGAAGTGAGTGAATAGGCAAGCCACGAAAGGCAAAATCTGACGATTCTAAATAAGGTGTTGTTTATGAATTATATTGATGAAAAATGTGTTGTTTGCGGAGAAGTTTTCTATGAAGATTCCGATGTTGTCGTATGCCCCGAATGCGGTGCGCCTCATCACAGAGAATGTTACATGAAACAAAACAGGTGCGGATATTATCTCAACCATGAGAGAAAAATAAAATGGGAACGTTCAGTTCCGATTTTTATAGACAACGGACCGACAGTAAAAGAAAACAGCCCCGAACAGGATTCGGCAGAAGAAAAATTCAATCTCACGGAAAATGACTATCTTTTTTCCGAAAAATATCTTAATTATAATCCGAATGAGGATATAGGCGGTGCAACAATAAGAGAAGCCGCTGCCTTTGTCAAAAGCAACAAGATATATTATATTCCCATTTTCAAGAGAATGAAAGACATGGGCGTAAAGTTTTCGTTTAATATACTGGGGCTTTTGTTTCCGCCTCTTTTCTTTGCAAACAGAAGAATGTGGGGCTGGGCGTTGATAAGCTCGGCAGTTTCGATAATATTATCCCTGCCTGCGGCTTTAATGCTGATTATAAATGACAGTATGCAGAACAATTATCAGATGTTCACAGAAGAAGTAATGAACTTCATAACAAATAACAGGGCGCAGTTTACGGTGATTTCGGATATATGCAATTTCTGCGATTTGGGGACAAGACTGCTGTTCTGTTTTCTCGGCAACAGGATATATTATCATTTTGTTATGAAGAATATAAAAGCCATGAAGAGAAAGGGAATTTCCGATGAGGATAAGTTTTCTGTTGCGGGCGGAGTAAAACCCCTTAACACCCTTGCGGTTATAGCCATAAATTTTGTATTTGTCATGGCAGCACTTTTCATAATGACATTCTGTCTTGAATTTACGGCTTTGTTTTTTAAATAATTTTAAACGGCGGTTCTTATGAGCCGTCTTTTGTTTACAGAAAATTAATAATAAAACAATTACTTAATTAAATTGTGATTAATATTAATTTGTATATTATTTTTAAAAAAGCCTTTATTGCTTGACAAATCGGGAATATTCTGATATAATTTATTTACTGTAAAGAATTACACAAATAGGCAGTGTAATTTGTTAATTTATTTCGTGAAAATAAAAACAGATTTAATTTTAAAGGAGGAATTTCCATGAAGAAAAAAACAAAGGCATTGAAGGTACTCTCTCTTGCCCTCAGTGCCGCACTTTCCCTCACATCATTTCCGTTTGTTTCGGCAGTTTCAACAGCCGCAGAGGAAGAATATATTCTGAGAGGCGATGTTGTCGGAAATGACGGTATAACAGGTCTTGATGCCTCTGCAATTCAGGAATATGATGCAGGCACAAGGGATTTCGACAGCAGGGAACAGCTTGCCGCTGACGCAAACGCTGACGGAGGCGTTTCAATTTCAGATGCGGTTTCAATTCTTCAATGGCTTGTAATGTACAATTACAATGAGGGTCATACTGCGGAATATACACCTGTTTCGGGATTTAAGACCACAGGCGCAGACCTTGACGGAAAAACTTCATTTGACTGTGAAATTGACATTTCGGGAAATCATAAAATAAGAGTAAAATATACAAATGGTTCGGACGGAGAAAAGCCCCTTGTTATACGCACAAATGAGGGCTATACAACTGTTATGTGTCCTCCCACGGGAAACAGTGAAGGCGAAGTTGTTGTGACAATTCCCGTAAAGAAAGCAGGAAAGCTTAATATATCATTCAGCTCCGACAGTTCAGTAAATGTCAGATATGCGGAAGTCGTAAGAACTGTAAACCTCGCAGGAGAGTTCACCGAAGAAGAATATATCCCGCAGGAAACAACAGTTCCGCAGGAAGTACAGACAACTGTCCCGACAACAGTTATATATTATGAAGGAACTACCACAACAGTGACAACCGCTCCCGCAGTAAAGACAAACAGATATTACGGTGCAGATGCACTTATTTCAGAGGGCGTTGTTGAAAGCCTTAACGAAGGCTTTGAGGGAACTAACGGTTACGCAAATCTCGACAACAAGACGGGAAGTTATATTGAATTTACCGTTGACGTTCCCGAAGCAGGAAATTATAAAATTGATTTCAGATATGCCAACGGCACGGAAGTTTCAAGACCCATGCAGATAATCGCAAATGATTCTGACACAGCATATTACATTGATTTCAAAGGTACGGAACTCTGGACAAAATGGGACAATCAATATGCAGTTGTTCCTCTCACGGCAGGAAAGAACAAGATAAAAGCCGTTTCAACGACTGAAACGGGCGGTCCGAATATAGATTACATAGATGTTGACAAGACTGACGAAAAGCCCGCAGAACCCCCGAAAGTTACAAAGTATTACGCCGTTGACGCAAATTACCATAAGGCTTGGGAAGAATCCACAAACGCAGGCTTTGAGGGCAAAGCCTATGTAAACTATGATAATTCAACAGGCAGTTATATTGAATGGACTGTTGAAGTTCCGCAGGACGGAAATTATGAAGTTGATTTCAGGTATGCAAACGGCAGCGATATAAACAGACCCGTAAAACTCATAACAAACGGCGACAGAACCCACGGACAGTATGTTGATTTCAAGGGAACAGGCGCATGGACAAGCTGGGACGACAGCAAAGCCGTAGTTTCTCTCAAAAAAGGTAAGAATACTCTTAAAGCCTATGCAAATACAAGCGCAGGCGGTCCGAATATGGACTATATAGAAATTGCTCAGTCGGGACAAAATGCTCCCAACGCAAAGGCTACCAACGGCAAACGGGTTGAAAAATTAAACCGTGGTGTTGTAATGGCTCATGCCAAAAACGGAAACCTCGTAAGCTGGCGACTCCTCGCAACCGATGACGAAAACACAACATTTGACCTTTGGAGAATAAGAGACAGCGGTAATGTAAAACTCGGAACTTTCACAATGAAAGACGCTTCAAATTATTTCGACACGGAAGGTACAGCAACAGACTGGTACACGGTAGATGTTTCTGTAAACGGCGAATCAACAGAATTTGCACAGGCATCAACCAATTTCACCAACACAAACAGCGGACAGAGCGGTGCATATTTCGATATCCAGCTTAAACAGCCCGCAGACCTCACAATGCCTGACGGAACAACCTGTTCATATTCGCCCAATGACTGCTCGGTAGGAGATGTTGACGGTGACGGAGAATACGAATTATTCGTTAAATGGGACCCCTCAAATTCTCAGGACAACTCAAAGAACGGCTATACGGGAAATGTCTATATAGACTGCTATAAACTCAACGGCACACAGCTTTGGAGAGTAGACCTCGGAAAGAATATCCGTGCAGGCGCACATTATACACAGTATATGGTATATGATTTTGACGGTGACGGAAAATGTGAAATGATTTGTAAGACCGCTGACGGAACTGTTGACGGCACAGGAAAAGTTGTCGGTGACGGCTCAAAGGATTACAGAAGTTCGGCAGGACGTATTCTTGACGGTCCCGAATACCTCACGCTCTTTGACGGCGCAACAGGAAAAGCCCTCGATACGGTTGATTACAAGCCCGCAAGAGGCGATGTCGGTGCGTGGGGCGATACTTACGGAAACCGTGTTGACAGATTCACAGCCTGCGTTGCATACCTTGACGGAAAGAACGCATATGCCTGCTTCGGCAGAGGATATTATACAAGGCTTGCGGTTACGGCTTACGGCGTATCGGGCGGAAAACTCAAAGAATACTGGGCATTTGACACGGGACACAATGTTTCCGCAAAGGGCTACGGTGACGGAAATCATCATTCTATGGGTGCGGACGTTGACGGTGACGGCAGAGATGAAGTAGTAGTTGGTTCAGCAGTTATTGACGATAACGGACAGCTCCTTTATACATCAAGCATGGCTCACGGTGACGCTATTCACATAGGAGATTTTGACCCGACAAACCCCGGAGTTGAAATATTCCAGTGCCTTGAAGATGATGTTCACCCCAACGGAACAAAAATCGGATTCGGAACAGTTTTCCGTGACGGTGCAACGGGCAGAGTTCTTTTCCGTGAAACAGCAGGCGGAGACACAGGAAGATGTATTGCCGATAACCTTGTAACAGGCAATGGCGGTGCGGAAATGTGCGGTTCGCACAACAGCATTGTATATTCCGCAACAGGCAGTCACGAAAAAGTCTGCGACTGGTCAAATATAACCAAATGGGGACAAAATTCAGTGGTTTACTGGACGGACGTTCTCGAAAGGGCAGTCCTCGACAGAACTATGGCTGACCAGTACGGAAAGGGCAGAGTTTTCTCAGGTGACGGAGTAGGCTATAACAACTATACAAAGTCAAATGCCTGCATAACTTGCGACTTAATGGGCGACTGGCGTGAAGAAATGCTTTTCCCGTGCGGAACTGACAAGATAAGAGTATTCACAACAACTTATACAACCGATTACAATTTGTATTCTCTCATGCACAATCCGCAGTACAGGGTACAGGTTGCCGCACAGAACAACGGTTATAACCAGCCTCCGCACACTGATTATTATATTGACACAACAGAATACACAAGACCCGAAGAACCCGATGTATGGGTAAAGGACTGATATAAAAAATTCCCCGTCATATGACGGGGTTTTTTTGGATAATCAGAAAAGCTTGACGGGGAGAGAACCGTTGCTTCCAAGGATATAATTTTGCAGGATAACAGCATCGGCGAGGGTAATTGAACCGTCCTGCAAACAGTCTGCGCTTTCAAGCTGCAAATCATTCAGATAAACATTATCATCTGTATCTGTTATGTACTGCATAAGCAGAATATAATCAAATACGCTTACAGAGTCATCACCGTTCAAATCTCCGCAGCAACTCGGAACAACTTTATATCTTTCAGGGATATACTGTCCTTCAAAGGGTTCGCTTTTTGCGCTTTCAATGAAAAGCTGCTGCCAGTACCATTTATAAGTGCTGTTTACCTCATAGGTAACTGCTGCGCCCATATGGGTAATATCGGGATTCAAAATAGCCGCCCAGTGTTTCGGAGAATTTCTCCACTGTTCAAAGGTATCTTCGGGAGTTGAAAGACCTGCGGCTATATTTTCCGCAGCATACCAGAAAGGAGCTAAATTCTGGTCAATAACGGTGGAAAATTTACTGCCGTCCGGACGCTTGTGATTCCAGAACTCGACAAGTTCACGGGCTCTTATATTGGCAAGGTCATTGAGATAGGGGACAGCATAGACAGGTTTAAGACCTTCTTCCGCCCTTGCTTCATTAACGAGTATAATTATTCTTTCCGCATACTCATTAAAGTCAACATCTGCCGCACGGGATTTTACAGGCTGTGGTGAAAAGACTGCGCCTAAAACAGACATCACCAGAGCAAGAACGACAGACGTTATTTTCTTTAAAATAAGATTTTTTTCAGTCATCATAATAACACCTCCTCTTTAATATAGTGCAAAACTCCTTATTTTATTTCTTAATTTATTGTACCACACAAAAAATTTTTTTTAAAGATACTATTTGAACTTTTGTCTATTATGCACAAATAATTTCTGCTTTTTGTACAAAACATAAAAATACAATAAGTTATTATTACGGAATCTTATACTTTAAGGACGGTAATTTTCAGCGAAATACTGCTTTTTGCGGATATAATCAAAACTGCTTTTTATATACATGAGGTATACTGTGCGTAATTATATACGCTCTGAAATTTTCACACCGATTTCACAAAAAAGTACAATATGAACAAGAAAATAAAAAATCTTTAAGATTATTTTAAGACAGGGGGATTATAATAACATCAGAAAAACACGAAAGGAGTGTGAATCCGATATGTTACCCTCTATAACATATTCGGAAAATATATGGCAATAAATACTTTTGCAAGAAAGGAAATAAAATTCCTTCTCACTATGGAGCAGTACGAAAACCTCATGAAAACTCTTACGGAGTACATGAACCCCGATGAATACTGCAAAGGCGGTAAAGAATACGGCATCTACAACATCTACTACGACACACCCGATGACTACCTTATAAGGGAATCCCTTGCGAAACCCTACTATAAGGAGAAAATAAGGCTCAGAAGCTATTATTCACCCGCATCGCCCGATGACACTGTTTTTCTTGAAATAAAGAAAAAAGTCGGCGGTATCGTAACAAAAAGACGAGTTTCAATGACGCTTGCGGAATCTGACGAATATTTCGCAACAAGAAAAAAACCACAGGCTAAAAAATACATAACGGAGCAGGTTTTCAAGGAACTTGATGTATTTCTTGACAATTACCCGATATCACCCAAACAGTACATAAGCTACCAGAGAGAGGCATTTTTCGGAAAAGACAACAAGGATTTCAGACTTACATTCGACAGAAAAATCACGGAAAGACGCTTTGATTTGAGACTTGACAACGAAAGCTACGGAAATTACATCATAGGCGAGGACCAGAGGCTCATGGAAATAAAAGTTTCCGATTCAATGCCCCAGTGGCTTGTTGAAAAGCTTTCGGAACTCAAAATTTATAAGACAAGCTTTTCAAAGTACGGCAGGGCTTATCAGAACTTTGTTCTTGAACAGGCTATGGCGACAAGAAAAATTTATATCTCAGGCATATCAATGATAAACAATCAGTTAATGAACAGGAGTGTATGATTATGAAAGATTTTTTCAGCAGTTTGCTCGTAGACGGCGGTAACGGAGATTCAACGGATATTTTCGCAGACGCACCCGCACAGACCGTATCCGTAGGTGTAGGCTCATTCATAATGTGTATAGTGGCAGCCCTTATAATAGGTACGCTTATAAGCGTTGTCTATATGTTCACCCACAAAAAAGAAGGCTATGCACAGAGTTATGTTGTGACAATGATAATGCTCCCGCCCGTAGTTTCATTAATGCTCCTGCTCATAAACAATACGGCAGGCGCACTCACAATAGCAGGAACATTCACGCTTGTAAGATTCAGAAGTGTCCCCGGAGACCCAAGGGATATGGCATACATATTCTTCTCAATGGCAGTCGGTGTAGCCTGCGGACTCGGATATATAGGATTTGCGCTTGTATTCTTCCTTATTACTGCGATTGTAATGATAATTCTTGATGTACTCAATTTCGGCGCACCCAAGAGCAACCACATGACACTTAAAATAGCAATCCCCGAAAACCTTGACTATCAGGGAGTATTTGACCCTGTTTTGAATAAATACACAACATTCCACAAACTCAGACGAGTAAAGACAACAAATTTCGGAACACTTTTTGAACTCATTTACAGCGTTGACGTAAGCGACAGCATTGACCAGAAGAAATTTATTGACGAACTCAGAACCCTCAACGGAAACATGACAATAAATCTTGTATTTTTCAGATACGATGACAAGATTTACGAAAAATAAAAGTTCAGCTCCTTTATAAAAATAGACCTTTCAAAATAAAACCGACAGATAAAAAGCCTGTCGGTTTTATTTTTATCATCTGAATAAAATGATTTGCGATGTTTGAAAAAATATGGTATTTATTGTCAGAAAATATTATTTACAATTCGTATTAAATAAAAATTAATTTGTAATATTTAAATACTTATTAATAAAAAATTAACTATGAAAATTTGGAAAAAAATGTAAAAAGTACATAAAATTATAGTTTAGTGTATAATTGTATATTGTAAAAAGGCGGATTATGAAATATAATTAATACAGCAATTGAAGAATACAGGTTTTCATCACCTTGTACCCTCCCCTCTCATGTGCGTGGTGCTGATTACTTTTTCAAGTGCATTGGATAGAGAGATATTTGTTAATTAAAAAAACGAATCCCTTTCATTTGTAATTTTTTCATGTTTTCTATTCTCAATAACTTATTTTAACTATTTAAGTTTCGGCTCTCAGTGCTAAACGGCTGTGCCGTATGAGCCGTATGTCTCGCTTCCCGTTCGGGAAGCATTTTTTTTATTTTATGAAATTTGTGTGAAAAATTATATGATTCTATTGGCAAATTTAATAATTTGTGATATCATTATGTATGGAATCAAAAAAGATTTAAAAGACAAAATCTGACTATTTTAAATAGGAGGCATAGTTATGAATACGGAGAAATTAACACAAAAATCCATTGATGCTGTGAGAAAAGCGCAGAGTATTGCTGTAATGCAGTCAAATCAGGTAATTGAACCCGTGCATATTCTTGCAGGTCTTTTAAAGCAGGAAAACGGTCTTATTCCTCAGCTTTTAAAGAAAATGAATATTGATGCGGATATTTTTGAATCCGAAACGGATAAGAAAATAAGTCTCCTCCCGAAAGTTACGGGAAGCGGACGCAGCAGCAACGTTTCACTCTCGGCGGAAACCGACAGGATTTTCACAAATGCCGAAAGCATAGCCTCAAATATGAAAGATGAATTTGTTTCGGTTGAACATATCATGCTTTCGCTTATTGACTGCAAAGACAGGGATATATCTCAGCTTTTCAGAACTTTTAATATTAACCGTGATGTATTTTTAAGTGCGTTGATGTCCGTCAGGGGCAATACAAGGGTAACTTCCGAAAACCCCGAAGAAACTTATGACGTTCTGGCTAAATACGGTCAGGAACTTGTGGGACTTGCCAAGAAAAACAAGCTTGACCCCGTTATAGGCAGGGACAGCGAAATAAGAAATATTATCCGCATACTTTCAAGAAAAACCAAGAACAATCCCGTAATCATCGGCGAACCCGGTGTCGGAAAAACTGCAATTGCAGAGGGTCTTGCTTTGCGTATAGTTGCGGGAGATGTCCCCGACAGCCTGAAAGACAGAAAAGTTTTCTCGCTTGATATGGGCGCACTTGTCGCAGGCGCAAAGTACAGGGGCGAATTTGAAGAACGTCTTAAAGCCGTACTGAATGAAATCAAAAACAGCAACGGTCAGATTATTATGTTCATAGATGAACTTCATACAATAGTAGGCGCAGGAAAATCTGATGGTGCTATGGACGCAGGAAACCTCTTAAAGCCCATGCTTGCAAGGGGAGAACTCCACTGTATAGGTGCAACAACCCTGAACGAATACAGACAGTATATAGAAAAAGACCCCGCACTTGAAAGACGTTTCCAGCCCGTAATGGTAGATGAACCAAGCGTTGAGGATACTGTTTCGATTCTCAGAGGACTTAAAGAAAGATACGAAGTTTTCCACGGCGTTAAAATCCATGACAATGCATTGATTTCCGCAGCGGTTTTGTCAAACAGGTATATAACGGACAGATTCCTCCCCGACAAGGCTATTGACCTTATAGACGAGGCTTGTGCGACTATAAGAACCGAAATGGATTCCATGCCCACGGAACTTGATGAGATAAACAGAAAAATGATTCAGTTGCAGATTGAAGAAACTGCCCTCAAAAAAGAGAATGACAATATTTCTCAGGAACACCTTGAAGAAATTCAGAAAGAACTCGCTGAACTCCGTGAGAAATTCAACAGCATGAAAGCCAAATGGGAAAACGAGAAAAATGATATTTCGTCCGTACAGAAAATCCGTGAACAGATTGAACAGGTAAACGGCGAAATTGAAAAGGCTAAACGTGAATACGATTTCAATAAAGCCGCAGAGCTTGAATACGGCACACTTCCTCAGCTTAAAAAACAGCTTGAAGAACTCGAACATAAGGCAGAACAGGATTTAAAGGGCGAACGCCTTCTTCGTGACAAAGTTACAGAGGACGAAATAGCTAAAATCGTCTGCCGCTGGACAGGTATTCCCGTTTCAAAACTCATGGAGGGCGAAAAGGAAAAAATCCTCAATCTTGAAAATCTCCTGCATAAGCGTGTAATCGGTCAGGACGAAGCCGTTACGAAAGTAAGCGAAGCCATACTCCGTTCAAGGGCAGGCATACAGTCCCCCGACAGACCTATCGGCTCATTCCTTTTCTTAGGACCTACGGGTGTCGGAAAAACAGAGCTTGCAAAGGCACTTTCCGAAATATTGTTTGATGACGAGAGAAATATCGTTAGAATAGATATGAGCGAATATATGGAGAAATTCAGTGTAAGCCGTCTGATAGGTGCGCCTCCCGGATATGTCGGATATGACGAGGGCGGACAGCTTACGGAGGCAGTACGCAGAAAGCCTTATTCCGTTGTATTGTTTGATGAAGTTGAAAAGGCTCACCCCGATGTATTCAATATACTTTTGCAGGTTCTTGATGACGGACGTGTAACGGATTCTCAGGGTCGCACAGTCGATTTCAAGAATACAATAATAATTCTCACTTCAAATCTCGGTTCGCCTTATATCCTTGACGGAATTGACGAAAACGGAGAAATTAAAGACGATGCGAGGGAAAAAGTTGAAAATCTCCTGAAAAAACAGTTCAGACCCGAATTTCTCAACCGCCTTGATGAAATCGTTTTCTATAAGCCCCTTGCAAAGACAGAGATAGTAAAAATCGTTGACCTCATGCTTGCGGATTTGCAGAAACGCCTTGACGACAAGCATATAAAAATAAATGTCAGCGAAGACGCAAAGAATTATATTATCGACTGCGGATATGACCCGAATTTCGGTGCAAGACCTTTGAGAAGATTTATCCAGAGAAAAGTTGAAACACTTGTGGCAAAGAAAATCATAAGCTCCAATCTCTCCGCAGGAGATTCAATAGATGTTGAACTGCAAAACGGCGAACTTGTCGCTTTCTGACGTAAAAAGCCTTCCATTTACTTCATATCATGCGAAAAATAGCCGTTTTTATAGGTGATTTGAATAAAACTGCCAAATATTACGGCTGTTTATAGGTAGTTTTGCCATTTTTTTTGAAATTCCTTGACAAATCGCTGAAAAGGGTATATAATTCAATTATAAATTTGAAATATGGAGGATAAATACATGACAAAAACTGAACTTATCGGCGTTGTTGCTGAAAAGACCGATTCCACCAAGAAGAATGCAGAGGCTGCTGTAAACGCAGTTGTATCCGCTATTACAGAGGCTCTCGTAAAGGGTGAAAAAGTTTCTATCGTCGGCTTCGGTACATTCGAGGTTCGTGACAGAAAAGAAAAGCAGGTAAAGAATCCCCAGACACACGAAATGATGACTGCACCCGCTTCAAAAGCTCCTGCATTCAAGGCAGGTCAGGCACTTAAAGCCGCTGTAAACAACAAGTAATTCTGAGGAGGTAAGTATCATGGCAAGACCCAGAAAGAATAAGGGAACAGCAAAAGCTGCTACTGCTGCAAAGGCTGAACCTGTTGTTGCTGAGGAAGTAAAGGCTGCTCCCGCTGCTGAGGAAGCAAAAGCTGAATCTGCTCCCGCCGCAGAAGAAAAGAAAGCAGAAGCTAAAAAGCCTGCTGCAAAATCATCTGCTACCAAGAAAACTTCAAAGACTGCCACTGCTGCCAAGACTGCAACAAAAACTGCCACTAAGACAACAGAAAAGCCTGTTTCCAAGGCAACTGAAAAAGCTCCTGCAAAGAAAACAACCGAGGAAAAAAGAGTTGTTATCCAGTTTGCAGGCAACGAAATTTCAGGAGCAGAACTTGTTGAAAAGGCAAAGGCTGTTTCAGGCATTTCAAATGCAAAGAAAATTGACATATATGTAAAGCCCGAAGACAATAAGGTTTACTATGTGATTGACGATAATGCAGGAGATTTCGACCTGTTCTGATTGTATATACGGAAATAATTCAGCCGCTGCAATTAAGCAGCGGCTTTGTTTTGGGATTTTTAAATTTCAGAGAAAACTTCGCCGATATTTCTGTCAATAAGCAAATCTGCATTTGAATCCATCTGTGTCGGGGATTTGTTTATTATAACAATATTTCTGCCCTTGAAATATCTCACAAGCCCCGCCGCAGGATATACATTAAGGGAAGTACCGCCTATTATGAGAGTATCAGCCTTTGAGATAGCATTTATCGCACCCGTAACAACCCTGTTGTCAAGAGGTTCTTCATAGAGAACAACATCGGGCTTGATTATTCCGCCGCATTCGCATTTCGGGATTCCGTCAGAATTTACGATATATTCAACATCATAGAATTTATTGCAGGACATACAGTAATTTCTCAGTACGCTGCCATGAAGTTCATAGACTTTTTCGCTTCCTGCCGCCTGATGAAGTCCGTCAATGTTCTGAGTTACAATTGCGGTGAGTTTTCCCTCTTTTTCGAGCTGTGCGAGTTTCAGATGTGCAGGGTTGGGCTTTGCGGAAAGGCATATCATTTTTGCACGGTAGAACCTGTAAAATTCCTTTGTATTTTTTCTGAAAAACGTATTGCTGAGAATGGTTTCGGGCGGATAACTCCACTGCTGATTGTAAAGCCCGTCAACGCTCCTGAAATCGGGGATACCGCTTTCCGTGGAAACTCCCGCACCTCCGAAAAACACTATTCTTTCGGAAGAATTTACAATTTCCCTTAATTTTTCGATTTTGTCCATAATATCAGCCCCTTATTACCTTGACGAAAAATTTTCTTTCTCTCGGACCGTCAAATTCGCAGAAATAAATTCCCTGCCAAGTGCCGAGGAGGAGTTTTCCGCCTTTTATTATTATAGTTTCGCTTGCACCGACAGACGAGGATTTCAAATGTGCATCGGAATTTCCTTCGCTGTGTCTGAAAACATTCAAATCAGGGAAAGAATTTTTCATACCGTTGACAAAATCCGTTTTCACATCTGGGTCAGCGTTTTCGTTTATGGTTATTGCGGCGGTGGTATGGGGGCAGAAAACAACGCATATTCCCTCATTTATACCGCTTTCACGGACAGAAGCCCTTACTTCGTTCGTGATATCCACAAGCCCCTCATCAGGGGTACTTAAAGTAAATTCAAATAACATATAATCACCTCTTATTTAAAATCGTCAAATTTGCACTTTTAAGGCTTGACCTTTCGTTCACTACACTGCGTTTCGTTCACTTTCAGGTCAAGGCGCAAATTTTCCTCTTATTTAAAATTGTCAATTTTTCGGAATAAATCAGAAATTATTCTATTTATGCACAGAGCATTTTTCCGGAAACGAATTGCTTATTTTGTATTCTTCTAATATTTTATATATTAAGCTGAATACTATAATTTCTATTTCAAAATCACCGGAAGTTTTAGCCCAGCAATTACTGCAATTTACAATTTCTATTACTTTTTTTGTTATCCATTGGCTACTATCGGGAAATTTTGAAAGCAAATCTTTATGTATGGTTATTTTGCCATCACATATTTTATTATCGTTGTAATGTTCGGGATTATTCCAGTTAAAACTTCCGTATTTGTATTGGACAAGATTTTCATCTTCTGATGTTAAGTAAGCCACGCCTCCAACGCCTATGCTCATATTTTCCTCCTGTAAATTTCGATTTTTCATAATTCCGAATTACACATTCTTAATTCCGAATTTATTATACTCTCTGCAAAAATAATTTAATTTGCATTCATTGCATTTAGGGTTTCTCGCACGGCATACATCACGCCCGAACTGCACGGTCTGATGACAGAAACGGCTTGAAATTTCGGGGGGGATTAATTTAAGCAAATCCTTTTCGACTTTGAAAGGTTCTTTGTTGTCGGTAAGACCGAGCCGTCCCGAAATTCTTATACAGTGGGTATCCGTGACGATAGCGGGCTTTCCGTAGACATCGCTTACAATAAGGTTTGCGATTTTCCTGCCGACACCCGAAAGCGACAATAAATCGGTCATATTGTCGGGGACTTTTCCGCCGAAATTATTTATAATCTGGTTAGCCATTTCTTTAATGCTTTTGGCTTTTGTACGGTAAAGACCGCAGGGCTTAACGTCCTGTTCGAGTTCGGACAAATCCGCATCTGCAAAGGCTTTAAGAGTGGGATATTTTTTGAACAAATCTTTTGTAACTGTGTTTACTCTTGCATCGGTGCATTGAGCGGCGAGTCTTGTTGCTATGAGGAGTTCGTAAGGTTTTTCAAATTTTAGTGTACACTGGATATCGGGATATAATTTTTCAAGTTCCATGCATGAAAGTTCTGCGATTTTCTGTTTTTTCACTGTATCACCTGCCTTTCAGCGGTTAATTTTTTCGAGTATTCTGTCATAAATTTTATACATTTCCTGAACGGTATTTTCAAGAAAATAATAATGCTTTATATAAAATCCCAGCAGGACAAGAATAATTGTCACAAGAATCAGGAGCATTATATTTTCGCTGAAAATAAAAGCACATATGAAAATGCAGAGTATTACGGCAAACATGAAAGTGACAAGAAAATGAACTATTCTTTCGTGCTGCATGAAAGAAATTTTGTCGAGATGTTCGGAAAGAATGTTTTCAAGTTCTTTTTTGTCAGAGCATTTTTCGAGCCTGTCGGAAATATATTTCATATAGTTTGTGAGATATTCCGTCAATGTACCACCTGCTTTCATGATTTGTTATGAAAATTATACACCTTTTTTAAGTAAATGTCAATATTTATCTGCAATATTAAAGCCATGATAAATATTTTACTTTGAGATAAAATATATGTTTATGCATGATTACCATGTTTGAATGTTGTTTTTAGGCGAATCTGACAAAAATATATTTGTTAATAAATAATTTCTTCACTTTTTTAAATGTATGTGATATAATGGTGTTATAAGTTTATCAGGAGGAAATTTTCGCCCTTGCACTGGGAGCGAACGCAACACAGTGAAGTGAGCGAAAGTGCAAGCCTCAAAAGGCGAAAATTGACGATTTTAAATAAGGGGTTATTATGTCAAAAGTTCTTTTTATTTCAGACCTTGACGGCACTTTGCTTGACCCGTCAAGTGATGTAACTGATGTTACCGCAGAAAAATTAAACAGGCTTATAAAAAAGGGAATGAATTTTTCGGTTGCGACTGCACGCTCGGTATATTCCGTAAAGCCGAAAATGTCGTCTGTTGATATGAATATTCCGTGCATACTCATGAACGGCGTAAATATCTATGACCTGAAAAATGACAGTTTCATAAAAAATGAATTTATAGCTCCTGCGGCATCTGCGGAGATTTTAAAGGCTTTTGAAAATCACGGAAAAAATTGTTTCATGTACCGCATTGATAATGGGATACTTACCTGTTACTATTCGGAACTTATCACAGATGTCATGAAAAATTTTGCGGAAGTGAGAAAATATGAATACAAAAAGCCCTTTGTCAAGTGCCGTCTTGAAGATTATGCTGACGAATATTCGGTATATTTCACTTCAACAGGCTCTTATGATGAACTCCTCCCCGTGAAACTTGAAATTGAAAAGATAAAAGATATTGACAGTGCTTTTTATCTTGATGTTTACAATGATGCATGGTATCTTGAAGTGTTTTCGCACAGGGCATCAAAATCCAACGGCATAAAATTTCTGCGTGAGAAGTACGGCTTTGATAAAGTAGTCGCTTTCGGGGATAATCTCAACGATTTACCCATGTTCGCACAGGCGGATTTTAAAATTGCTGTCGGTAACGCAAGAGATGAAGTCAAATCCGCCGCCGATATTGTCATAGGCGACAATAAAAATAACGGCGTTGCGGAATGGCTTGAAAATAATTTTGACAAAATTTAACATAAAAGAAAGGATATTTAAAAAAAATGAAAAAGCTTATGTTAGGTAATGAGGCATTCGCAAGAGGTCTTTACGAGGCAGGCTGTAAGATAGTTTCAAGCTATCCCGGTACTCCCTCAACGGAGATAACCGAAGAAGCCGCTAAATATGACGAAATCTATGCTGAATGGGCTCCCAATGAAAAAGTAGCTATGGAAACGGCTCTCGGCGCATCAATCGCAGGCGCAAGGTCATTCTGCGGAATGAAACACGTTGGACTTAATGTTGCCGCAGACCCGCTTTACACAGCAGCTTATACAGGTGTAAACGCAGGAATGATAATTGCTGTTGCGGACGACCAGGGTATGCATTCTTCACAGAATGAACAGGACAGCCGTCATCATGCTATTGCCTCAAAAGTCCCCATGCTTGAACCGTCTGATTCGGGCGAATGTAAGGAATTTGTAAAGCAGGGCTTTGAACTCTCCGAAAAATTTGACGCTCCTGTAATAGTAAGAATGTCAACAAGAGTTGCACATTCCCAGAGCAGCGTTGAAATGCTTGACCGTGAGGAACTTGAATTAAAAGAATATACCAAGACTCCGCAGAAATATGTAATGATGCCCGCATATGCAAAGGGCAGACACGTTTTTGTAGAGGAAAGAACAAAGAAACTCACCGAATATGCGGAAGTCTGTCCCTTTAACCGCACAGAAATTTCCGAAAACGCAGAATTTGGCGTTATAACAAACGGTGCGGCTTATCAGTACGTAAAAGAAGCACTCGGCGACAAGGCATCTGTTCTTAAACTCGGAATGGTAAACCCTCTCCCCGTAAAGCTTATACAGGATTTCGCAAAGAAATACGATAAAATATACATCATAGAGGAACTTGACGGAATAATTGAACAGCATTGCAGAAATATCGGTGTGAACAATGTTCAGGGAAAAGAAATTTTCGGCTATATAGGCGAACTTCCGCAGTCTGTAATTGCAGAAAAACTCCTCGGAATAAAGAAAGAATACGTTGAACTTGAAGACAATATACCTGTACGTCCGCCTGTAATGTGTGCAGGCTGTCCCCACAGAGGATTGTTCTACTGCCTTAAAAAACTCGGTGTAACAGTTTCGGGCGATATAGGCTGTTATACTCTCGGTGCGGCAGCACCCCTCAATGCAATAGATACAACTATCTGCATGGGCGCATCAATATCCGCACTTCACGGATTCAACAAGGCAAGAGGAAACGATTCCGAACACAAAACAGTTGCGGTTATAGGTGATTCCACATTCATGCACAGCGGAATGACAGGACTTGTAAACATAGCTTATAACAATTCAAATTCAACTGTTATAATCCTCGACAATTCAATCACAGGCATGACAGGTCACCAACAGAATCCCACAACAGGAAAAAATCTTAAAGGCGACCCCGCCGCAGCCGTAAATCTCGAAGAACTCTGCAAAGCTATCGGAATTAAGAGAGTAAGAGTTACAGACCCCTATCACCTTGCCGAAACAGAACAGGCTATAAAAGAAGAACTCGCCGCAGATGAAGCCTCTGTAATAATTTCACGCAGACCCTGTGCATTACTCAAATATGTAAAGCACAATCCGCCTTTCCACGTTGATACGGATAAGTGCGTAGGCTGTAAAGCTTGCATGAAACTCGGCTGTCCTGCAATTTCAATCCGTGACAAGAAAGCTGTTATCGACCATACCCAGTGCGTAGGCTGCGGAATATGCAAGGAACAGTGTAAATTCAGCGCAATAGAATAAGGGTGATAATTATGATACAGCCTGATGTATACAGTGCATTTGAAAACTGGATAGATTATTTGATTGAAAACAATACCATGCCCGAAGATACAAGGGCATTGTGCCTTAATCTTTATGAGGAAGGCGATGATATGTATTCAATGCAGATAGTAGCTGCAAATCGTTACAGCGATACCGACGGTGACTGGCCCTGCGATGAAACATGGTCATCGGGAGAAGATGTTTTTACAATAAGCATAGCAAACGAAGAAGAAAAAGACCGTCAGCGTGCATATGACATATTTACAGAGATAATTTCGGCGTATGTCCGTGACGGAAAATACGGCAGTCTGCTGACATCATACCTTGCACTTGCAATGGGATATGTTGACGGCGAACTTGAAATAATTTACAAAGCATAGACAGGAGATAGATATAATGGAAACCAAATCAATTATGATAGTCGGCGTAGGCGGACAGGGTTCTCTGCTTGCATCAAGACTTCTCGGAAACGTCCTCCTTGCACAGGGATATGACGTAAAGGTAAGCGAAGTACACGGTATGTCCCAGAGGGGCGGAAGTGTTGTTACATACGTAAAATACGGCGATAAAGTTTATTCGCCCGTTATCGAAAAGGGAGAGGCTGATGCAGTTATTTCCTTTGAACTTCTTGAAGCCGCAAGATGTCTGCCCTATCTCAAAAAGGGCGGAAAGCTTATAACCTCAACTCAGCAGATAGACCCCATGCCCGTTATCACGGGTGCTGCGGAGTATCCCGAAAATCTGGTTGAAAAGCTTAAAAATGCGGGTGCTGACATAACCGCAGTAAACGCCCTTGAACTCGCTGAACAGGCAGGAACGGCAAAAGCCTCGAATGTTGTGCTTATGGGAGTTCTTGCCTCAAAGATGAACTATCCCGATGAACTCTGGCAGAAAGCACTTGAACAGTGCGTTCCCCCGAAATTCCTTGAACTGAACAAAAAGGCATTTGAACTCGGCAAAAATGCCTGATATAAACATAATTTCATATCCGCACAATATTTCATTAAAAAGGAGCTTGAAAATCCAATGGAAAGATATTGGAACGAAGAAATTGAAACTATGTCCCGTGAGGACATGAAAAAACTTCAAAGCGAAAGACTTGTAAAGCAGGTAAAGCACGTTTACGAAAATGTGAAATATTACCGTGACCTCATGGACGAAAAAGGCATAAAGCCCGAAGATATCAAGTCAACGGACGACCTCTGCAAACTGCCTTTTCTCTCAAAGGCTGATTTGAGAGAGGCTTATCCCTACGGACTTCTTGCAAAGCCCCTCAGCGAATGTGTTAGAATACATTCCACGAGCGGTACAACGGGAAAGAGAGTTGTTGCATTTTACACTCAGAATGATGTTGACTTATGGCAGGACTGCTGTGCAAGGGCGATAACTGCCGCAGGCGGTACAAAGGACGATATATGTCAGGTTTGCTACGGCTACGGACTTTTCACGGGCGGAGCAGGTCTTGACGGCGGTTCTCACAAAGTAGGCTGTCTTACTCTCCCCATGTCATCGGGAAATACCGAAAGACAGATAACTTTCATGCGTGACCTCGGAGCAACAATTATATGCTGTACTCCCTCATATGCCGCATACATAGGCGAAACACTCCACGATATGGGACTTACTCCCGATGATATACAGCTTAAAGCAGGTATTTTCGGAGCTGAACCGTGGACGGAGGAAATGCGCCGTTCAATAGAAAAATCCCTCGGCATAAAGGCTTATGATATTTACGGTCTTACAGAAACAAGCGGTCCGGGCGTTGCTTTTGAGTGCAGTGAACAGAGCGGTATGCACATAAATGAAGATAATTTCATTCCCGAAATAATCAACCCCGAAACAGGTGAAGTCCTTCCCGAAGGGGAAGTGGGCGAACTTGTATTCACAAGTATCACAAAAGAAGCTTTCCCGCTCCTGAGATACAGAACAAGGGATTTGTGCGTACTCAGCAGAAAAAAATGCTCATGCGGACGTACTCTCATAAAAATGACAAAGCCTATGGGCAGAAGCGATGACATGATGATTATAAGGGGAGTAAACGTATTCCCAAGCCAGATAGAAACTGTTCTCATTGAACAGGGATATTCTCCCAACTACCTTATTGAAGTTGACCGTGTGAACAATTCCGATACGCTTGATATAAGTGTCGAAATGAAGACCGACCAGCTTTCCGACAAGGTTAAGGATATGCAGCAGCAGGAGCGTGACCTTGCAACTGCAATAAGAATGATGCTCGGTATCAGCCCCAAGGTTCACCTTGTAACACCCAAGTCAATTACAAGAAGTGAAGGCAAGGCTGTAAGAGTTATAGACAAGCGCAAACTCCACGATAAAATTTAAAACAGAAAGGTGATTGATTATGAAAGTAAAAATCTTTTCCACAAGCTACCTCCCCGCACAGGAGAAATACGAAAAATTTGACTCCTTTGAGGAAGAACTCAACAATTTCATCTCAACAGTAAAAGTTATAGACATCAAGTACAATACAACTTCGGGACTTTGCCACGATGCACAGACTCATGTAAATGAGTTCCGTGAGGACTTTTCCGCCCTCGTAATGTATGAGGACAAGGAAGAAGAAAAGCCCAAGACAACAAGAAAAAAGAAAACAACAGAGGATTCAAATAAAAGCAATTAATGCTTTGGAAGGCGGTATAAAATGCTTGTAAAAGGTTTTGTCGGAAAAAATATTGACAGCGTTACCAAGCTTGTAAACGAGTTTCTCTTTAAAGTCGGAGTTATAGATGTAGATGTTGAAAACCACCCGTATGAGTACAGGTTTTTCATAAAATACGACAAGCCGAACGGAAAGAACGTAAAGATAAAATATTTTTCGGGTGACGATTTTCTTACCCTTGTACGCAAAGTCGAAAAATTCGGCGAAAGCGTGAAAATCATAAACATAAAAATGGTGAGCTATGACAGAAACGACTATGAATACTGGGAGGACGACTGCCATACAACCGAGTTTCTCGTTATATACGAGGACACAAGAAAAGCTGTCGTCAAAAGAGTTTCCCGTGTTCACAGCGTTGAAGTCTTTACGGGAAAAAATCTCGCTGTACTCGAAAAGGAAATACGTTTCTTTATGTCAAAGGTAAAGGCAACAGATGTTCAGATGCATTGTCATGACGGCATTTTTACCGTAATGGTGACTTATGACAGCGAAAAGGGAAGAAGAATGGATATAAAGGTTTTCGGCGGAACTTATGCCGATATAGAGCCTAAAATAAACAAATTCCTCCCCGCTGTCGGAACAGTCGATATATCAGCCGCAGGATACGGAAATTATCAGAGCTGTCTTATACTCTACAACGAGCCTGACGGACGTGCGGTAAAAGTCAAGTATTTCTGCGGAAATAATCCCGATGAAGTAAAAGAACAGCTAAAAGAATTTACAAAGACAGTTGACCTTATCAGCGTTAAAATGTCGGATTCCTCGGAGGGCTGTGTATACCTCGCAGTCTATGAGGAAAAATAATAACACATATATTCTAAATGGAGGAAGATTTTGCCCTTGACATGAGAATGAACTGAGCGACAGCGAAGTGAATGAAATGTCAAGCCCAAAAAGGCAAAATCTGACGATTCTAAATGGAGGAATAAATATGCAGAATGTAAGGCAGATTTCGGTTTTTCTCGACAATAAACCCAACCAGCTTACGGGAGTTGTGAAAATTCTCAAAGAAGCAAATATAAACATGAGAGCTTTAAGCCTTGCTGACACAAAGGATTTCGGTATTCTCAGAATTATTGTGAACGATACCGACAAAGCTCTCGAAAAACTCAAAGCAGCATCATACGCCTGTACATCAACGGAAATAATCGCAATAACAATCCCTGATACCGCAGGACAACTCAGCCGTGTCATTGAAATACTCGGCGGACAGAATGTAAATATAGAGTATCTCTATGCATTTATCGGAAAATCCGACAAGGCTGTTTCGTTTGCAATCCGTGTTGACGACAATGCACACGCCTCCGAAGCACTTCTCAACGGCGGTATTATTCAGCTTACCGAAAATGATATATCGGAAATGTAAAATATGCACAAATATCGGACGATTAAATAAAATAAGTTTGAAAACCCTTGACAAGCTTTTTGTTTTATTGTATAATTATTGTACAGCGTTATGCAAGAAAATTTTCCAATAGGAGTGATTAAGATGAGTATTCTCGATACAGTCAATAACCTGAGCAAGTCCGCATCGGATAAGGCTAAGAGTGTTTCGGAAGCAAACAACCTTAAAAGAAAAATCCTCTACGAGGAAGAAAGAATCGTTGAGATTTTCACCGATATCGGCAAGAAGTATTACAAGAACCCCAATGAAGACCCCGCAAATCTTAAAGTTCTCTGCGATGACATCGACACAAGACGCAGAAGAATCAAGAAGATGAGATTTGAACTCAATGGGATAAGAGGTTATAAAATCTGCCCCAAGTGCGATGCGGAAGTAAACGAGCGTTTCCAGTTCTGCGGACGCTGCGGCGCAAGACTTCCCGATGTTGAGGACGATGACTTTATGTCTCTTGAACCCAACGATTACTATACAGAAAGCAGCAATAGTTTCTTTAATGCGGATTCAAACAAGAATTATTAATCCAAAAGGCTGTTCTGAGCAATCGGAACAGCCCGTTTTTTAAATATTGTCCGTTTCGGATTTTTGATAATTGATATTAGCTGAATTTCTGCCTTATTCCCTTGCAGAGATAATAAGCGGGTATGCACAGAAAAAACCACGCAAACGAAAAAGGCAGACATATTTGACCCATTATATTAAAAGGCACATCGGAATAATCCCATACATTCCAGTGCATAATAATATTGTCAAAAATTCCCACGGTAAATTCCGTACCCGTTATTATAACAGCCCCTATGAAGCAGCTTTTTATAAGATTCATAGTTTTTCGGCTGTTTATCCCGTAAAGTATACTCAGTATAAGACCACCCGTCAGGGACATTGTCCAGTGAGTATAGCCACGGTTTATAATTTCTATCATGCTGTAAATAAAATAACCCATGAGAAAGGCGAAAAGGTGCTGAGAAAATTTCATTTTGTTACCTCTTTTCCTGTTTTATGGTATTATAGGCAAAAAATAAAAATTTATGCAATGAGGTGTAAAAATGCGAAAAAGCTGTATAATTATGCATATTTCAAGCCTTCCGTCAGAATACGGAATAGGCAAAATGGGAAAACACGCTTTTGATTTTGTTGATTTTCTCAAAAGTGCAGGAGTGAAATGCTGGCAGATACTGCCCCTTTCACCAACAAGCTACGGAGATTCCCCGTATCAGTCGTTTTCTGTAAACGCAGGAAATCCGTATTTCATTGATTTTGATATACTTGAAAATGACGGACTGCTTGAACATCATGAGTGTGCAAGCTATGACTGGGGAAGCGACCCCGAAAAAGTCGATTACAGTATCATATATGACAACTGTTTTGACGTTTTAAGGCTTGCCCATGCGAGATTCAAGCCGTCAAAATTCCCCGACTACAAAAAATTCTGCGATGAGAATAAAAACTGGCTTGATGAATATGCACTTTTTATGGCTTTGAAATTCAAGTATGACGGAAAGCCGTGGACGGACTGGGACGAGGATATTTCCCTCCATAAGCCGAAAGCCGTCAGCGAGGCTAAAAAGGAACTCAAAAAAGATATTAATTTTTATAAATTCCTGCAATATGAATTTAACCGTCAGTGGACGGAACTTAAAAAATACGCAAATGACAGCGGAATAGAAATAGTCGGAGATATTCCGATATACTGCGCCCTTGACAGCGTTGAGGCATGGTCTGACCACAAGCTTTTCTGGTTCGACAAGAAACGCCGTCCCGTATGCGTTGCAGGCTGTCCGCCCGATGATTTTTCGCCGAAAGGTCAGCTTTGGGGAAATCCCCTCTATGACTGGGCTTATCACAAAAAAACGGACTATGAATGGTGGATTAACCGCATAAAATCCGCAACAAAGCTTTATGATATCGTCAGAATAGACCATTTCAGGGGCTTTGAAAGTTATTATACAATTCCTTTCGGAAATGAGGACGCAACAGTCGGCGAATGGAAAAAAGGTCCTAATTATGAGTTATTCAAACTCGCTGAGGAAAAACTCGGAAATCTCAATATTATTGCCGAAGATTTGGGATTTATTACCCCCGAAGTCCGTGAAATGCTTGACAAGTGCGGATACCCCGGAATGAAAGTTTTGCAGTTCGGATTCAGTGACGGCACAAACGAACATCTCCCGCATAATTTCACAACGACAAACTGTTTCGCCTACACAGGAACTCACGACAACGAAACGCTTAACGGCTGGGTTGAATCTCTTGACAAAAAATCTCTGAAATTCACAAGAAAATATCTCAATGTCAAGAAAAAAAGCGATATTCCGTGGGCTGTCATACGTTCGGCATGGGGAAGCGTTGCGGAAGTCGCTGCTGCACAGATTCAGGATTTCCTGAACAGCCCCAAAAGTGCAAGAATGAATACACCCTCAACCCTTGGCAATAACTGGCAGTTCAGAACGAAAGAAAGCGATTTCACCCCCGAACTCGCCAAGAAAATCAAAAAATTAAATAAAATCTATAACAGATAATCAAAGGAGGAATAAACAATGGACAAGAAAGTGTTTATCGAAAAATTCACAGGGAAACTCCCGAAAGATTTGAAACAGGCATCACCTCAGCAGATTCACAATGCCCTCGGTGATACCGTCATGGAACTTTTTTCAGACCGCTGGGACAAAAGCCGTGAGGAACATTTATCGAAACGCCGTGCGGCATATCTTTCAATGGAATTTCTCGTGGGCAGGGCAGTTTACAACAATCTCCTCGTACTCGGCATATATGACGAAGTGAACGAGATTTTCAACGAACTCGGAATAAATCTTGCAGACCTCGAAGTAATAGAGGACGCAGCCCTCGGAAACGGCGGACTCGGCAGACTTGCGGCTTGTTTCCTTGACAGTGCGGCAACGCTTTCACTTCCGCTTGACGGCTACGGAATACGCTACAAATACGGACTTTTCAAGCAGTCCATTGTTGACGGATTCCAGAAGGAAGATATTGACGACTGGACAAAATACGGCGACCCGTGGTCAAAGAGATGTGATAAAGATACTGTTTTGATAGAATACAACAATCAGACAGTGAAGGCTGTACCCTATGATATGCCCATATTCGGCTGTAAGACCGAAAATGTCGGAACTTTGAGACTTTGGCAGGCTGAACCCGTGAAAGAATTTGACTTTGACACTTTCAACCGTCAGGAATATCTTGAAGCATCAAAAGAGAAAATTTATGCGGAGGATATTTCCCGTGTATTATATCCAAATGATGACACCAACGAGGGAAAGAAACTCAGACTTAAACAGCAGTATTTTTTCAGTTGTGCATCACTCACGGATATAATTAAAAAGCATAAGGCAAGATACGGAACACTCGATAACCTTGAGGATTATATTTCAATACAGCTTAACGATACGCACCCTGTTATTTCTATCCCCGAACTTATCAGACAGCTTGTTGACAATGAGGGCTGGACTTTTGAAAAGGCACTTGCTACCGCAAAGAAAGTATTCAACTACACAAACCACACAGTAATGCAGGAGGCTCTCGAAAAATGGTGGATTGGACTTGTTGAGGAAGTCCTCCCCAGAATATATGAGATAATCATTCAGATAAATGAAGAACTCATAGCCGAAATGTATGCAAAAGGCGTTGACAAAGCAAAAATCAACCGCATAAAAATCATAAAGGGCGAACTTATCCACATGGCAGATATGGCTTGCTATTCGTCAAGTCATATAAACGGTGTTGCGGAAATTCATACGCAGATTCTCAAAGATACTGTTCTTGCGGACTGGTACAGCCTTAATCCCGAAAAGTTCAGAAATGAAACAAACGGTATCACTCAGAGAAGATGGCTTGCACTCTGCAATAAGGAACTTTCAGCCCTTATAACCGAACTTCTCGGAAATGATGACTGGATAACAAATCTTGACAAGCTGAAAAATCTTGAAAAATATGCAGATGATGAGAATATCCTGAACAGGTTCATTGAAATAAAACAGGCTAAGAAAAATCAGCTTGCTGAATTTATAAAATCCAAGGACGGCATTGAAATAAATCCCGAATCTGTATTTGATATACAGATAAAGCGTCTGCATGAATACAAGAGACAACTTCTGAACGCTTTCTCAATACTTTGGATATACTATGGAATCAAAGACGGAAGTATAAAGAATTTCAAGCCCACAACTTTCATTTTTGGTGCAAAATCTGCTCCCGGATACAGAAGGGCAAAGGCAATTATCAAGTATATCAACGAGATTGGCAGGGTAGTTTCCGCAGACCCCGAAACAAAAGATTTAATAAAAGTTGTGTTCGTTCAGAATTACAACGTATCATATGCGGAGAAACTTGTTGCAGCGGCTGATGTTTCCGAACAGATTTCAACAGCAGGCACAGAGGCATCAGGTACGGGAAATATGAAACTTATGCTTAACGGTGCGGTAACTCTCGGAACTTATGACGGCGCAAATATTGAAATCGTTCAGGAGGCAGGCGAGGAAAATAATTATATTTTCGGCGCAAGAGTTGAGGAACTTGAAAAAATCGTTCCCGACTACGATAGCAGAAAAGTTTTCGCAGAAAACAAGATGATTAAGAAAGTTGTTTCCTCACTCATTGACGGAACGGTTTCAGACGGCGGCAGCGGGGATTTCCGTGAACTTTATATGGCACTCCTTGACGGTGCAAGCTGGCACAAACCTGACCATTATTATCTTCTCGGAGATATTCAGAGCTATGTTGACAAGAAGCTTGAATGTATAGGCGACTACGGCGAAAAGGCTTTTGCAAGGAAACAGTGGCTTAATATGTGCAATGCGGGCAAATTCAGCTCAGACAGAACTATTGCGGACTATGCGGAAAACATCTGGAATATAGAATAAAAAATAAAACGCTTTCACGATTGTGAAAGCGTTTTTTATGTTAATTTACGTTGACTGTGATTCTTGCGCTTACGTTGCGGTTGTTGCTGCTTGTAACAGTTATTACGCAACTGCCACGTCCGACAGCGGTAACATTTCCGTATGCGTCAACGGTTGCAACGGCGGTATTCGAGGAAGTCCAGATTTCGCCTTTTAAAGTTTCGGGGGCTGTCGTTGGTGTCATGGTAACCCATGAGATATCTTTCTGACCGACGGTGAGATTCATTGTATATTTAGAGAGAGAAATTCCCGTTATAGTGCTTGTTGTAGCCGAATTTCCTGTGACCGTTACGTTAATTTTTGCGCTGACGTTTCTGTTATTTTGGCTTGTAACAGTTATGGTACAAGTTCCTGCGCCGACAGCAGTAACATTTCCATATGCGTCAACGGTTGCGACTGCGGTATTCGAGGAAGTCCAGATTTCGCCCTTTAAGCTTTCGGGTGCAGTGGTGGGTGTCATAGTTACCCATGAGATATCTTTCTGACCGACAGTCAAATTCATGGAAGTTTTTGAGAGTGAGATTCCCGTAATTGTGCTTGTTGATGTTGAATTTCCGCCTGTTACAGTTACGTTAATTTTTGCGCTTACGTTTCTGTTATTCTGGCTTGTAACGGTAATTACACAAGTTCCTGCGCCGACAGCGGTGACATTTCCGTAAGCATCAACGGTTGCGACTGCTGTGTTTGAAGAAGTCCAGATTTCGCCCTTTAAAGTTTCGGGTGCTGTCGTGGGTGTCATTGTCACCCATGAGATATCTTTCTGACCTACGGTCAAATTCATGGAAGTCTTTGAGAGTGAAATTCCCGTTATTGTGCTTGTCGTGGTTGAATTTCCGCCTGTGACCGTTACGTTAATTTTTGCGCTGACGTTTCTGTTATT
>JAFYFU010000122.1 GCA_017543595.1 Ruminococcus sp.
ATATCTTTCGGTTTGTCAAGTACTTTTTTGAATTTTTTTGAAAATTTTCTGCAAACATATTTTCCATTGTCCAAAAAACATTTTCGCTTAAATCCTTTATTTACCTGTCTCTCCGTCCGACAGCTTTATTATTATATCATGCTGTTTCCCAAAAGTCAAGCAGAAGATTTTCAAGTTTTGCACTTTAAATTTATGAACTATCGACAACATACAAAAATGCCTGCACACGGAGTACAGGCATAAATCTTAAAAAACGTGCTTGGTTTCAATTGTTGCTCCGAAAGGCAGAAACGAAATCGCCGCAAGCTTGAAAAATTGCTTGCCGAAAGGAATACCGATAATCGTAATACAAAAAAACAGCGCAAGTGCCAGATGTGCCAGCATCAGTTCCCAGCCGAAAAGAATAATCCACAGAATATTGCCCAGTGTAGCAGAAAATCCCGAATCATAGGTGACTTTCTTTCCGAAAGGTGCTAACGAAAGTTCGCACACCTTAAAACACTGCACGCCGAAAGGGATACCAATAATTGTTATGCAAAGCAAAAAACCCACAAGCGCAAAGCAAATTGCGCTGAGGAGTCCGCCGCAAATAACCCACAAAACATTTCCCAAAAGTCTCATAAAATCACCCTCCTGTTAAAAATTCCGATTCGATATAATAATTATATCACCTTTTTATGAAAACGTCAATAACATTCCTGATTTTTACATTATAAAAAAACGGACAGCCGAAACTGTCCGTTTGTGATATTCTTAAAGAGCAAAATCGTTTACATTTCCCGTTGCGGAAGTAAGTGAAGTAAAGCTGTTGTAAGTTGCGCCCGATGCCTGCAAAGTAACAGGATAAGCTCCGATATAGCGGTCTGTTGAATTTCTGCTTGTTGCAACGGACTGAACTTTATAATTGTTGTCCACATAGACAATATAAGCTATATTGTCCTCCAAGATTCTGTTTATGCTTCTTGCGAACATTCTGTCCTGCTCATCGAAACCGCCTACAAAACTGCCGCTTGCATCAACTTTTCCGCCTGAATTTCCGTCCCAGTAGAAATAGAATCCGCCCGTACCCATATAATCATCGCCGTGAGTACGCTCATAGGACATCATTTCCGTTGCGGCGGTCTGTGCCGCATTGAAAACAGTTTTCGCCTTTTTGTCAAGGCTTCTTGTTCGGCTTCTTTGAAGTAACGAAATCCATGCAAGCGAAACCATAGCGGTTAAAATTCCGATTATTGCGAGTGCTATAATCAACTCAATAAGAGTAAAGCCCTTTTTCTTCATAAAAAACACCTCCGTAACAATTTATACTTACATTATAACAAATAATTCACAAATTGTCAATAAAAAGTATTCGGATTTTTTCACAAATATTTCAAATTTTTTTGTGCATTTAATTGAGAAGTTCAAGTGCTTTCTGCAACTGGATATCTTCGTCTGTGCCGATAATATTCTCATTATAATCCATTTCAATTTCAATATCGGGGGCTATGCCCGTATCACGATAATCAATATCCCCGACTGTCATATAACCCGTTGTGTAATTCAGCATACCTCTGCCTATAACGGCTTTTGTCTGGAAAACTCCTTTTCCGTATGTATTTTCTCCGACAATATCGGCATTACCGTAAGCCTTGAATATTGCGGTAAGCATTTCGCCCGCACTTGCGGTCACTTCGTCCGCAAGCACAACCATAGGAACACTTATATCCTTGGAAGAATTTCCAATGCTTTGTACATTTGTATCACCGTTGTTAAAGTGTTCGCAGACTTCGCCGCTGCTTATGAAAGAATCCGCAATTTTAAGACCGCTTTCAACATTTCCGCCCGTGTTGTGCCTTAAATCAATTATCAAGGATTTGAAATTTTTATTTTCGCTGAGAATCTTTTTAACAGAATCGTCCGAATAGTCATCAACTTTATAAACAGCTATATAAAGTGTGTCGCCGTACATTTTTGAATAAGCACTTTTAAGGGAAATATTTTTATCGCTTTTAAGAACAAATTCTTTTTCAAACTGTTCGCCTTTTCTTTCGAGAATAAGGTGCATGGTTTTTTCTTTGCCCGTAAACTGTTCCGCAAATTCATACCCGTCTGATTCAAAGGTTTTTCCGTCAGCAGACAATATTATATCTCCTTTTTTTATACCCTGTTTTTCGGCTTCTGAATCGGGGATAACCTTTGAAAAATACAGGTTGTCATTTTTGTCGAAATCCAGTTCAAAGCCCGTAGTCATTGAGGCAGGTGTTGTATTGACTTTATTTATTGAAAATTCCTTTGTTCCACGTTCCGTATTGTGATAAACAGTATATTTATCATAGCGTGCTGAAAGCATACTGTTCAGAACGGAATAATCATCTTTCTGAAATTCTTTCGGCTGTAAATTCTGTTCTTTCAGAAAATCCTCGCACTGAAAGAAAATATCAAAATTTTCGGCAAGTTCGATTTTTCTCCTGTTCGGGAAATAGACCGCACACGCCCCGACAGACAAGCCGACCAGAAGGCACAAAAACATTTTTATTTTATCATTCATAACAAACTCCAAAAAAATCCCCTCTTTTTACAGAGGGGATTCTATATTCATGATTAACAGGAATCACACTTTAATTACTGGTGCTGCTCCTGATACTTTGTCAAAGCATCGCCGCAAGCGTCAGCAGATGAACCGGGTTTGTATTCGTCATAGTTCTTGTTTGTGTAAACGATGGGTGAAGAACCATAGTAAGCGCCAGCCTTAGCACCGCAGCAGATTGCTACGCCGTTGTCGATTTCGAGAGCGAAATCAGCGTTGTCAACATCATCAAAGTAAGACTTCATGTAATCCCAAAGTTCGTCAGCTGTTGCATCGGGAAGAGCATGAGTAAGAGGAGTACCACCTGTGTCGAGAGCTGTTGTATTCTTGTTAGCTTCGTCAAGTTCCTCGAGAGCTGAGTTAGCAGCCTTCAAAATTGTAGCAGCAGCTGAGTTAGCTGACTGAATCTTTGACTTCTTAACGTAGCCGAGCATTGAAGGAACGAGGATTGCTGCGAGGACACCGATGATAGCGATAACAACGATGAGCTCAATAAGTGTAAAACCTTTCTTTGTAGTTTTCATAAGTGAAAACCTCCTTTATAAAATTCTGCCCTTACGAGGGACTTTTATTTGGTTCGGGTTTTTTGTGTCCCTTACCTTTACCGTGATTATAGTATACCACGTTATTCATAAAATGTCAACAGTTTTTTTGAAATTAATTCATTAAAATCGTATTTTTTACACCCGAACGGTAAATAGGCACAAATTTTTTCCTGTTTTCGTCAAAATGCACAATATTCTGTGAATAAAACAAAATTTTTAATTTAGGAAATGTATTATTCATATTTTTTATCCCGACTGTATAATTAAAACCTGCTTTTTGTTTGTTTTTGTCGCTGAAATACCATTTGTATATCTGCACAATAAAGAGTATTTGTTTTTGTGAGATTTACACAGCAGAAAATTTTTAAATTTTCTCTCACGGGCTTACTTAAATTATTGATAATTTAATAAAAGTTACTTAAATGTACTGCTTAAAATTTAAGTTGAAATTTGCTGTTTATTTTTTTAAATAATTCGATTTTCAATTTTTTAAAATATATAAATATCCCCCGTGAGAACCGGCTCACAGGGGAAACAAAACTTATTTTTCGATACTCTTGAAAGCCTCATCGACAATTTTCTTGTCGGGAGCTTTTGTGAAACTGCTCACAACGGGAACAATTATAAGAGAAATAATCATAGTAAACGCACCTGCATTTATGGGAGACAGGAGATTGACGGGACAGCCCAAATCAATTACAGCCTGCTTTACTCCGTCAAATGCGCTTATGCCCATGCTGAAAAGCATCATATGAATAAGGGTTATTCCTACACCTGTGCAGAAACTTACGGCACAGGCAGCGGGAGTAGCTTTTTTCATGAACAATCCATAGAGGAAAGGTCCGAGAAATGCACCCGACAATGCGCCCCATGAGTAAGACATAAGCGTTGAAATCGAGGCATTTTTATTGCAGGCGATAATTACGGAAATTACAAGGAAAACTGCAATAAATACTCTCATAACCGTCATCTGTTTCTTGTCGTCAAAGTTCTTTACTCTTGGCTTTATAAGGTCATTTGTAAGCGTTGAACTTGATGTGAGAACCAGTGAAGAAAGCGTTGAAAGCGATGCCGAAAGAACAAGCACTACAACAAGTCCTATGAGAAGATTGGGCAAAGCCTGATTCAGAAGTGAAGGAACCATTGTATCAAATACGGGTTTTCCGTTTACTGTTTCAATGAAAGCCTTACCCGATTCATTGGGGTCAAGCGTACAGTAAAGCCTTACAAATCCGCCCATGAAATATGAACCGCCTGCGACTACAAAGGCAAAGAGAGTTGAAATAATTGCGCCCTTTTTAATAGCCTGTTCGTCTTTTATTGCATAGAATTTCTGAACCATCTGAGGAAGTCCCCATGTTCCGAGAGAAGTAAGTATTACAACTCCGAAAAGGTTAATGGGGTCAGGTCCGAAAAGCGAACCGAGATTTCCTGTGCCGTCAACTTCTTTAAGCTGCTGTACAGCCTCCGAAAATCCGTCTTTTTTCTGAACTGTAAGACCTACAACGGTAGCTATACCGATAAGCATTATAATTCCCTGAACAAAGTCATTGAGTGCCGTTGCCTTGTATCCGCCGAGTGTAACGTATACGGCTGACAGCAAAGCCATTAAAATAATAATTATAGTTGCACCGTGTTCTCCGAGGTCAAAAACCATTCCGAAAAGCCTTGAAAGTCCGTTGTAAACAGATGCAGTATATGGAATAAGAAAGATAAATACTATAACAGCCGAAACTGTTTTCAGGGTTTTTGAATCAAAACGGTGTTCAAAATATTCAGGCATGGTCTTTGCATTGAGCTGATTTGTCATAAGCCTTGTTCTGCGTCCGAGTACAAAGAACGGAATAAGACTGCCTATAATTGCATTTCCTATGCCCACCCATGAGGCAGATATGCCGTAATTCCAGCCGAACTGTCCCGCATAGCCTATGAATACAACCGCTGAAAAATAAGTTGTTCCGTAAGAAAAAGCCGTAAGCCAAGAGCCTACATTTCTTCCGCCGAGCATGAAATCTGCCGTTGATTTTGTCTTTTTTGAGGTATAGTAGCCAATTGTTATCATTACTGCGACATAGATAAACAGAATGATAAACGTGGCTGTCTGTGAACCCATAACGTCAACTCCTTTTTTTATGTAAAACTGTAAAGCTTTAAATGATTAAAGCAATTACTATAATTATACTATCTATTAATATAAATGTCAACAGTTTTTTATTTATTTTGTTGTTTTAATAAAATCCCGAAAATAAAAAAATCCGCCCCTTTTGGAGCGGATTTTCTGATATTACATCTGATTGAGATAACGATAAAATTCCTGCTTGTCCTGACATTTTTCAAGCGCATCTTTTTCGAGGATAACGCCTGATTTTGTATATCTTGCAAGCTCCATGTCAAGGCTCATCATGCCGTCCTGCTTACCTGTCTGGATAGCGGACTGGATAAGGTGAATCTTGTTGTCACGAATCTGTGCGGCAATAGCGTCTGTAACGTTGAGGATTTCCATTACGGCAACTCGTCCTGTATTGTCTCTCTTGGGGATAAGGGTCTGGGAGATAACGCCTACGAGGTTATTTGCGAGCTGTGTACGAATCTGCTGCTGCTGATGTTCGGGATAAACGTCTATGATACGGTTGATGGTATCTGCGGCACTGGTAGTATGAAGTGTTGACATAACAAGGTGTCCTGTTTCGGCTGCGGTAACGGCTGCCTGAATCGTTTCAAAGTCACGCATTTCTCCAACGAGGATAACATCGGGGTCTTCACGGAGTGCGGCTCTGAGGGCGAGTGCGAAACTTCCTACATCATCGCCGATTTCTCTCTGGTTTACCATACATCTTTTGTGTTCGTGAACATACTCTATGGGGTCTTCAACAGTGATGATATGTGCGCTCTTGTTGAGGTTTACGTAGTCAATCATACCTGCGAGAGTTGTGGATTTACCCGAACCGGTAGGACCTGTAACGAGAACCAGTCCACGGGGACGCATTGCGAAATCTTCGAGGATTTCAGGAAGATTGAGGTCTCTGAGGGTGGGGATATCGTTTCTCAGGAGACGGATAGCGATAGCAGGCTTGCCCTTCTGGAAGTAAACGTTTACACGGTGACGGTAACCGCTTCTTGTCTGGAAAGAAAAGTCGGTGTCAAGGTGCTGGTTTACGTGTGTCTGCTGTGCATCGTTTGTCATCTGGTTTACGATACTGAGTATTTCTTCCTCGTCCATTTCGGGGTACTGTGAACGCATAGTTCTGAGCGCACCGTTAAGACGTACAACGGGTGCGATACCATAAGTAAAGTGAAGGTCAGAGCAGCCGAGAAGTCTTACTTCATCAAGTATTCTGTTAATTTCAATAGCCATATTGTGTTCCTCCCAATATATTAATCATCAGCATTAAACTGTAAATGTTGTTCTTACAACTTCGTCAATTGAAGTCTTACCCTGTATGCAAAGCTGTGCGGCGTTGTCACGGAGAAGTTTTGTACCGTTTGCTCTTGCAGCTTCTTCAATCTCCTCTTTACCGCCGCCCGCAGCTATAATTGACGAAACTTTTGCGGTACAGTGGATAATCTCATGTATAGCGGTTCTTCCACGATAGCCTGTGTTGTTGCACATCGGACAGCCGCCCGCATCAAAAATCTGGATAGGAGCTTCAATGCCGAGAAGGTCATTTTCTTCTTCGGTTGTCATTCTCGGAACTTTACATTCGGGACAGAGAACCTTTACAAGTCGCTGTGCGATAACGCCGATAAGCGAAGTAGCAACCATGTAGGGAGCAACACCCATATCTATAAGACGTACAACGGTTGAAGCCGCATCGTTTGTATGCAGTGTGGAAAGAACCAAGTGTCCTGTGATAGCGGCACGGATACCGATATCGGCAGTCTCCGAGTCACGCATTTCTCCGACCATTACGATATCAGGGTCCTGACGGAGGATAGAACGGAGGGCAGCGGCGAATGTCATACCTGCCTTCGCATTAACCTGACACTGATTGATACCGTCGATAGCTTTTTCGACAGGGTCCTCAACGGTGATAACGTTTACGTTAGGTTTAGCAAGTTCACCGAGAGCCGCATAAAGAGTGGTTGTTTTACCTGAACCGGTAGGTCCTGTAACGAGGATAACCCCGTGAGGAACTCTGAGCATTGATTCAAAGAGCTGATAGTTGTATTCCGACATACCGAGGTCTGTAATCTTACGGAGAGCAATCTGTCCTGTTGAAAGGATACGGATAACTATTTTCTCACCGTTTACCATGGGGAGTGAGGACACACGGACATCGAGCGTAGTGCCGTCAACGACTTGTGTGAAACGTCCGTCCTGCGGGATTCTCTTTTCGGCGATATTCATACCGCTGATAAGTTTAAGACGTGTTGCCAGTGCGCTGTGTACCGCACTGGATATATTCATAAGTTCAACAAGGTCGCCGTTTACACGGATACGGATTCTTGTATATGTCTTGAACGGTTCGATATGAATATCGGTAGCGTCCGCTCTGTAAGAGTTTTCGATAATGGTAGTTGCAAGCTTAACGATAGGTGCGCTTTCAACTCTGTCTTTGGATTCTTCGTCCTCAGCGTTTCCGAGGTCGGTATTCATAGCAGTGATACTGTCAACAACGCTGTCAACGTTCTGCATTGAATAATTCTTACCTATTGCCTTGTTGATTGCGCTTGTGGTAGCAAGTACGGGTACTGTATCCATACCTGTCGATACCTTGATATCTTCAAGAACTATGAAGTTTACAGGGTCATTTGTTGCAACCGTAAGTCTTTTACCTGTGATTGCAATAGCAATTACAGTGTGCTTTCTTGCAAGAGCCTCAGGAACTTTCTGAACTGCTTCGGCATTTATATCAATGGACTCAAGGTCAACGTATTTTACTTTAAGTTTTCCTGCAAGAGCCTTTGTGAAGTCAACTTCGGACATGAATCCGAGTTCAACAACAACATCACCGAATTTTTTCTGACCGTTTGATTCTCTCTGCGCTTCAAGCACTTTCTGAAGCTGTTCGGGTGTGATTTGTCCCTGATTGACAAGGTAATCGCCAATTCTCTCGTTTCTCATAACATACCTCCGATGTTCCGAAGCCTTGTTTTTTTGGACAGGCTTCTGATTTATACTTGAAATTTCTTTAAATTATGCTATAATAATATTACAGTAAACGACAAAATATCGTTTATAATTTTTTATGAAAGGAGGGTAAATACAATGTTCGGATTTGAAGGTATGCTTCACAGTGAATTTACCGATTTGCCTTTCAAGATAATGTTTCTTGCTGTTGTATTCCTTTACGGCATCTGTATAGGAAGTTTTCTGAATGTGGTAATCCTCAGACTCCCGAAACATGAATCCATACTCGGATTTTCGAGAACCAAGGAAGAAAAGGAAGCAGCATCGCACTGCATGACCTGCGGGGCGAAAATAAGACCGATAGACCTTATTCCCGTATTCAGCTGGATAATGCTCAGGGGAAAATGCCATAGCTGCGGAGCGAAAATTTCCGCAAGGTATCCCATAGTTGAAAGCCTGAACGGTCTGCTTTACGTTCTCACATTCATTGTTCTTGACATAAATGCTGAATCCATAATAACCTGCGTTATGATGTCCCTGCTTATAATAGTCGGATTCATGGACTGGGACACAATGGAAATTGACATGATAATTGTCGGTATAATATTCCTGCTTGCCGTTCCCCTTGCAATATTCACGGACGAAGTTCCGATAAAGCACCGCATAATCGGCGCACTTGCAATAAGTATTCCGTTCTTTGTAATCGGCGAAGTAAGCCGAAGTTTTATAAAGAAGAAATACGGTGAGGATTTCCGTGCAATAGAACTGGGCGACACAATACTTATGATTGCGGCGGGCGCAGTCCTCGGAACACAGGCTGTTATCGTTTCAACATTACTCGGCATAATAATTGCCGCTGCCGCAGGCATAATCTACAAGAAAGTCACGGGCGAATCAAAATTTGCTTTCGGACCTTTCCTCTCTGTCGGAATTGCCATAGGCGCATTGTGGGGCAACGAAATTGCCCAATGGTATCTCGGATTCTTTGCCGAGAAACAGTAATAATTACAGGCAGCAGCACTTGACTGCTGCCTGTTTTTTATTTTATCCAAGGTCTGTTGCGTATGAATAGATGAAGAAAATATCTTCGTCAAAGTCAATTTTGTGGTCAGCAGATGCAGTTACGCTCCAAGGGAAAGCGTAGAAAGATTTAACATCTGACTTAGGTGTTACGGGGTGTGCCGCAACGCTTTCCTCGCCCCATTTTATAAGCTGGGGAACTTTTGCATGAGTTGTCGGGTCTTCATACTCGTTGTTTGCATACATTCTTCCGATAGCCTTTCCGTTAAGATAGCCTATATTCACAAGCGGAATATTTGCAACCGAAATCTGTGAAGGATTCTGGAAAGCTCTGAATGAACCTGTTGCACCCGGCATATCAACTACTATTCCCGTACCAAGAATTATTGAAACTGCGAGGTCATTGTAATTTGCAAGGCTTATGCCTATGTCGTCTTTGTCCTCCTGAATTACCTTGAAAGAATCAGTGGGGTTTGCACCTGATATACTTGGGTCGCCTACAAGGTCATAAGCACCGAGGGCATAGCTGAAAGTGTAGTCATGTGTGTCGTATGCCTCGAAATAAGCAGGGTTAATTGCGAGTTCCTCTGCACTTGTGTCGGTTATTCTTACGCCTGATGAAGAAAAATAGTCGGAAGTGTTGTTATAGGATTCAAATTCATAGGTGGTAAGAGTTATCTGACCTGCCTTGAAAGAGTCATGGTCATGGTTGAGAAGTCTCATAACATTTACTTTGCCTTTGAGGGGCTGTATCTGGTCCATGACATCGCTTGAACCTGAACCGTTGTAAGTAACAAGACCGAAATAGTTTTCGTCAATGAAGTCCTTCACTGCGTCATCAATCGAACCGCCGTCGCCGACTGTTACATCTGTGGCAGTACCCGGTACTTCAAGTCCGTGTTCGTCAAATTCGGGCGGGTGCCTTAAACTTCTGAAAGTATTCGCACCAAATTCGCTTTCGGGAATTACCCACAAAGCATCTGAATATTCAAGCTGTGTTTGCAGGTAAGTACGGATATTGTCCGTATAGCCGTAAGTTTTTTCGCTGTTGGAAGTGTTGTTCATAATCTTTATGGCGGGCTGTGCAACTCTCATAACTCCGAGCATGAGTATTGACACAATAGCCATAACGATTATAAGTTCGATAAGTGTAAAGCCCTTGAGGGTTCTTTTCTTTTTATTGTTCATCATAGCACCCCCATGTCAATGCCTTACAGAAAGACTTGTATCGTCAATGAAATTGATGTCTATTTTACCGTTTGCCTCATCTTTTGAGGCAGCTATCTCTGCATCGGTATAGCCCTTTGACCTGAGATATTCTTCATATGCCTTTGAGGTGTCATATACTTCAATGTCAAGTGTTGATGAAGGGTCGCTGTAACTTACGGGAGTATCGGCATATCCTTTTGAGTGGTCGGCAGGGTCTTTGAAAGGAAGGTATTCTCCGCTGTATCCGTTCATGGTTATTACAATTTCACCTGCAACGGAATCAAGGGGTGCGGAGCTTTCCTTATATCCGTCACCGTCCGAATCATAAGTATATTCCTTGCTTCGTGAGGAAGCATAATGTGCTTCCTCAACGACTTTGTTTTTCATTACTCTTGTCGCCCTTGAAGTTTTGTCAACGTATGCGCCGTAGCCGAGAAGTATTGCCGAAAGCATTGCAAATACTGCAAGCGAAACAAGCACTTCTATAAGGGTCATGCCTTTAAGGCTTTTTTTATTCTTTTTCATAAAGACATTCCTCCTTAATATTCTGCGAAATAGCTGAGTTCATAGTTGCCTATCGGGGTAGCGAGCGTTGATGAACTTCCGCCGCCGCCTGCCTGTGTATAGGCTATTGAGAAGTTGTTGCTTACCTGAGCATCATTAAAGAGAGCGTTTCCTATCCAACAAGGTGTCATATTTCTTGTGTTGCCGTATTCGTCCTCATATTCTATACTCATAACACCGCATACATTAGCTTTGACTGTTGTATAGGGAGCTCTTGCCGCACCGCATATTGTGCCGTTGTTAAAGAATTCGATAACAGAACCTGTCGCACCGTACCATTCGATGTTCATAGCTTCGTCCCACTTGTAATGATTGTTGGGCTTTTCGTTCTTTATAATGCCCTTGAAATTCTGGAAATATCCTGCAACAAAGAACTTTACGGTATAAGGTGAGCTTTTAACTGTTATGGTTTTTTCGTTAAGTTTTACACCGTCATCTAATATTACCCAGATATCGGAATCCTTTGCGAATATTTCGAGGTCTCCGCTTACTGTGTGGTCAATTATGCATGACTTTGTGATTGCGCCGCCCTCTGAAACAGCGGGGTTGAGGTCTCCGGGTCCGTAGTAGTCTCCGCCTGTTGTGTATGAATCATAGTCAGCTATGGCTTTTCCTTCTGTCGGAGCGGACGGATAAGGAAGTGCGCCTGTTGTGGGATTCATGCCGACTGCGTTCTGAATGTCAGTAATTGTTTTTATAAATCTTGTACCGCCGTTGTCAACGGATTCAGTATCAACCCAGTTGCCTGAGCCTACGGGGTCTTCGTGCATATAGATTGCTTCTCTTGTCATTGACTGAGGATAGATGTCTGTTGAATCATATCCGAGGTCTGCTGACATAGCCGAAAGGGGCTTTACTGTCTTGCCGTTTATAACCACGGGTGCAGCAGCTTCGGAATAATCCATAGCTTCTGATTTGGAAACATAGTTTCCGCCTGAGTCTTTATAATAGCCGTCCTTTGTTTCACCGTTCCAGTTTGCATAGCCGAGGAAATCGCCTGTGAAGGGGTCATAGAATCCCCAGTCATGCCAGTCTATCTTGTCACCGGGGTGTAAATGTTCGGCTGCAAGACCCTGACTGTATCCGCTCTTGAGAGTATACTGACCAACATGGTCGCAGTAGATATTGCCTGAAACATTGACATTTCCGTTGTATGAGAGAACTCCGCCGATTATGAGATTTCCGCCGACTTCAAGACCGTTCTTTACTTCAAGGTTCTCAACAACTCTCATATCACCGTCAAACTTGACAGTGTTCATTCCTGTTTTAACGCTGCCCATACTGAAAAGGCTACCTCCGTCACCGCCGAGGTTCTGGTCTGTGCCGTTTACAACGGAAGATGACCATTTGTAGAGCTTTGAACCGTCCTGTCCGAGAACGTTTGTTACACCCGAATCCATGAGATAGAGGTTAGCGTCCATATCGAACTTGGGAAGGTTTGCGCTTCCTGCAAAAACGTTGAAAGGTTCTTTTGTGCCTTTTATCTTTACAAAGCTTCCCTCGCCGTCAATTCTTCCGTCAACGTACATATAGGGAATATCCTTTGCTTCGGGGTTTGATGAACCTGTGTAGTTTATGTTCATGAAATTGTCGTTCTGAATTTTCATGCTGCCTGTAACTGTCATCTTGAATTTTTCGGTGTTGACGTTTATCTGTCCCTGACCGGGAACATTGAGGTCACCATTGATGAAAACGTAGTTACAGTTTACTTTTGTCTGGTTGTTAAGTCCGTAAGTACCTGTTCCGTCTTTTTTGATACCTACAACGAGTGCGCCGTTAAATTCGTCCTGTGTAGCGTCAAACGAGCTGTCGCCGATAGTCTGGAAACCTTCAATGCTCTTGGCTTCCTCACCGTCAAGCGGCATACTTGTCATATAGAGAGAAACTGTCTTTTCGTCCCTGCCCACTCTTGCTGTTGCGGTTATTCTGTATCTGTTCGGCTTATACCATTCGGGGTCGCTTCCGAAAGTTTTGACACCGTAGACAAAATCGGGAGATTCGCCGAGGGGTTCAACTTTTATTTTGTTTTCAACCCACGAACCGTCAGACTCATAATATCCGATACGGCCGACAGAACTGTTGTTTATAACAACATCAGGGTAAGCAGGTCCGCTGAGATTTTCAACAGCAGCTATCATACTTGCGTCCTGTTCATCTTTGAGAGCAGTTGTAAAGGCTTTGATAGCCGCCTGTGCGGTATATTCTGCCTGTGAGGTTGCATAAGACTTGTGCGCTCTGTTGTTTGCGGCACTTGCAAGAATAAGTGTTGTACCCATAAAGATTATGAGCAGAGCCATTGTGGCAACAACAGCAAGCAGGACGGTACCCTTTAATTTTCTATTCTTTTCCGTTTTCATTTTCTGACCGCCTTTCAAAGGTATATATCTCTTTTACCTATAGCGTGAACGAATTTAGTCTGCTTCTGTGTTTGGTTTTGCCATTTCGTATACTGAATAGAATGATACAACGAAATCAACTTCTGTTTCGCCTTCACCTTCGGCAACAGGTTCTTCTTCATTGGATTCGCCGAAGCTGTAATCCTGGAATTTAACTGAGCTTATGATTCTTGCATCGCCTATATCTTCGATAGCCTGCATATATGCCCAGATATTTTCTCTTGTACCCCTAACTTTTACTGCATATTCAGTGCCTACAACTTCTTCTTCCGTTCTTTCGGAGAGTGAGTCGCTTTCTGCGCTGAGTTCGTCAAAGGCAGCCTGAGAGTCGCCGTTGAGGTCTGATGCTGCAAAGAGGTCTTCCGAGAGTACCTCGGGAGTGAAGTAGTAGTATTTGAGAGGTGTTGAGGAGAGTTCTTCAACTTCAAGCTTGAGAATTTTTACTTCGCTTTCCTCTGCGTATTCTCTCATGTACTGGTCAAGTGCGAAAGTATCGTTTATTTCTTCCATGGGAACGAAATCTCCCGCAAACTTGTTTGTTTCCTGATATGTATTGTCTATTTTCTTTTTGAGGGGTTCAATCTGTGCGATTTTGTCCTCAACTTCCTGCTGTTCGGTGCGTTTTGTTTCTCTGAGTGCGGTATCGTCCTCGATATCCTGAGTCTTGGGTTTTACAAGTCCGACAAATCCTGCTATAAGGATAACGACAGCAAGAAGAATGCCGAGAATAACCTTTTCTCTGTAATTCAGTTTCATTTCAATCAGCCTCCTCTATTACTTCTTTTCAGATGCATCTGCATCTTCTGCTTTATCCTTGGATTCGTCAAGGTGGTATGCGCTTTCATTTACATCAAGGGCAACGGTAACCTCAAATTTAACCTTTTCGGATTCCTCAACGCTGACTGTTCTGGGAGCGGGAGCTTCTTCGTCATCATCACCGCTTCTTTCACTGCTTACCTTGGTTTCGACTGATTCAATCTTTACTTCATAGCCTTCATAAGCGGCATTTGCGAAAAATCCGCCGTTTTCTGTAACAGCCTTGTCAAGGAGATTCTCAACGAAATCGCCGGGGAGTTTCTGAACCATTTCTTCGCTTCCGTCACAGTTTACCTCAAATTTGAGAATACCTTCCGTATATTCGGGGCTTACAACTGTTGCTTCTTCGATTCCGAGTTCGTCTGCCGTAAGTTCGAGAGTGCTTTCGATAGCGTCATAAACTTCACCGTCAATAATCGGCTTTGAATAGAAGGCATCATGAGCATTGACAACCATTGTGTTGTAGTCGTTTACTTTTTCTTCCATTGCAAGGAGCTTTTCCTGATGAGCAAGTTTCTTCTGGGTATCGGGGCTGTTGAGGAACTCGTCTATTTCTTCGATATCGCTGCGGATAGATGCATCTCTTATTGACTGTACTGCGAAAGCACCGCCGACAATAATTGCCGCAAGGGCGATAGCACCGAGCATTATACCGTTTCCTGCGTTGTCGTTTCTTACCTTGTTCTTGATTGTAACGCCGAGTTCTGTTTCAAGGAGGTTAATTTTCTCGGTATCCTTGTTTCTCTTGAACATAGCACCGATAGCGTTTGCATACAGTGAAAATTCAAGATTTTCGTGACCGTGTATCTGCGGGGGAACGTTGATAAGGCTTGTCTGGAGTTCCATTTTTTCAAGTTCGTCCGTAAGTCTTACATAGTCGTGTGTGTCGCCGTAGAATACAACGTTTTCAATTGTTTCGCCTGTGTTACGGCTTCTGTGGAATTGGAGCATACGGAAGATGTTTTCGTTTACAGCCTCGAAAACGTAGTCGTCCGATCCGCCGTAGTCGGCAGCGTCAATTGATGCAAAACGTGAGAATGAAAGCTGTCCTGCCTCGTAGAGGTTGAGAGAGATGAAGTTGTTGTCAATCTGTACTGCGAGGAGGGGCATTTTTGACTTGATTTTTGTATCGGCAAGAAGAACCTTTGTGATACAGTTACAGCCTACCATTACGGACCTGAGTGAAATTCCGAGGAGTTTGAAAACTTCTCTGTAACTGTTTACGATTTCATAGGGGCAGGCGGTAGCGAGTACCTTGTATATAGGTTCGCCGATATCGCTTTTCTCATCAGCCTCACCAACGACAACATAAGTTACCGAGTAGGAATCATCGAGGTTGAGTTCAGCCTGCATCTGCTGTTTTACAGTTTTTGAAAGATCCTGATTCTTGGACTTTGCAACATTCAGTTCCTTGAATATTGTGAGGTTTGAGGAGATGCTGACAATTGCTTCCTTGTCGGGCATCTTGTTCTTTTTAAGGATACCGTTTATAAGTGTGGCAACATTGGGAACGTCCTTAACGTGACCGTTTACGATGAGTTCCTCTTCAAGGTTAAGGGTTGCAGCGGAGCTGATTTTTATTTTTCCGTTGCTTTCAACGCCCTTGACAACACGTATGTTTCTGTCGGTTATATCAAATGAAAGCATTTATTTTTTCCACCTTTCGTATTATTCGTTCTCGATGCCTTCCATTGAACCGTAGAGTGCGGGATAGATACCCATAACTACAAGACCAATGATAAGACCCATAAAGATAAGCATAACAGGCTCAACCAGTCCAACGAGACGTGCAACGGCAGAGTCCGATTCTTCCTCATAGTAGTCGGAAGTTTTTTCAAGGATAGAGTCAAGCGCACCTGATTCTTCGCCTACGTATATGATTGAGCAGAACATACCTTCAAAGAGTTCTGTTCTTGTGATTGCGTCCGAAAGGGTAGAACCCTGCTTTACTTCGTCAATAACTTCTTCAAACTTCTGGTCAACGTATGAATTTCCGAGAACCGATGAAGCTTTTTCAAGACATTCAACCATAGGAATACCGCTTGAATAGAGAGATGAGAGAGTTCTTGAAAAACGTCCCGTATAGATTTTTGTAACGAGAGGTCCGAATCCGGGTCCTTTCAGGATAAGCCTGTCAACTTTGAGTCGGAAATCGGGAACTTTGAGGGCATATTTCAGACCGAAGAAAGCACCTATAACAATTACAACGAGAATATACCACCTGTGCTGGAGGAAGTCCGATATAGCAGCAAGCATTTTCGTAAGTGCGGGCATGGTTGAAGGGTCTTCATACATGGCGATAAAGGTCGGCATAATGAATGTAAAGAGGAAGATAACGATAACAACGCAGAGGATTGCGAGTATCATAGGATAGGTCATTGCGCTCTTTACGGTGTTTTTGAGCTTGTTCTGCTTTGCGTAGTAGTCAGCCATACGAACCATGATGACATCGAGCGAACCGCTTGATTCTCCTGCGCTTATCATTGAGATAAGGAAGTCGGGGAAAGAACCTGCATGAAGTTCCATAGCTGAGGAGAACGATTCACCTTTCTGAACGTTTTCGTAAACGTCCTGCCATATTGCCTTGGCTTTTTCGTTTTCCTGCTCTTTTGTCAGGATATCTATTGCTTTTACGAGCGTAAGACCTGACGTAAGCATGGCACTGAGCTGACGACAACAGAAAGCAAGTTCTGTCATCTGAAATTTGTAGATAGATTTTGAATTGTCTGAATCGTCTTCCTTGTAATCTTTGAGATACAAGCCTCTTTCTTTCATTTTCTGAAGAAATTCCTGTTCGGTCTCGGCATTTGCTCTGCCTTTTACCTCTTTGCCTTTTGCATCTCTGGCGATGTAGGAATAACTTTTCATTGAAACCACCTCCATGATTTATTAATAAAGCCGTAACAATTCACACTGCCTTAATAATAACAATTATAACATATTAAAAGTTACTTTTCAATCGTTTTTTTTACATAAATAAATAGGCAATTTTTATTAATAATCACCAACTTTTATACAGTCGGTAATATAATTAATCAAAAAGCAAGCTTATATTTACAAAAAGAAATTTTCAAGGCAGTACAAAGGGTGACATTCCCCGAAACGTCACACCTTGTTGAACTTATACAAATATTATAGCACAAATACTTTAAAATTGCAATACGGTAATCAATATTTTAAGAAAATTTTATATAATTGTAAATTACGACAAAATATTTAACTCTGATTTGTGGATTTTCACTTTTGCCTGATATTTCGGGCATACAATCCACAGCACTTTCAACAAAGAGCCTGCATAAATATGAACAAATTGTAAACATTTCATTCCCCTCTTGACATTCGGTGTAAAAAAGTTATATACTTAATTTAGCACTCAAAGAGTGAGAGTGCTAATTTTTGAACGGAGATGCATTTTTTATGGAAACAAAACAGTTCAAGGCAGAGTCCAAAAGACTCCTCGAAATGATGATTCATTCAATCTATACACACAAGGAGATTTTCCTCAGAGAGCTTATTTCCAATGCAAGCGATGCAATAGACAAGCTCTACTTCAAATCCCTCACAGATGACAGCGTGGGCTTGAAAAAAGACGATTTCGCAGTATGGATATATACCGACAAGGACAGCCGTACACTTAAAATCACCGATAACGGCATAGGCATGACGGAAGAAGAACTCGAAAACAACCTCGGCACTATCGCAAACAGCGGTTCTCTCAAATTCAAGAGCGAAAACAAGCTTGACGAAGACAACCAGATAATCGGACAGTTCGGTGTAGGATTCTATTCCGCTTTCATGGTGGCAAAGAAAGTTACCGTAATCTCAAAGGCTTTCGGAAGCGACAAGGCTTACCGCTGGGAGTCCGAAGGTGTTGACGGCTACACAATCACGGAAGATGACAAGAAATCCGTGGGAACAGAAATTACCCTTGAACTCCTTGACGATACAGACGATGAAAAATACGGGGAATTTCTTGACGAATACAGAATAAAATCTTTGGTAAAAAAATATTCCGACTATATCCGTTTCCCCATTAAAATGGAAGTTACACACAGCCGCCCCAAGGAACAGACCGAAGAAGAAAAAGAACAGAACAAGCCTCTTGAATATGAAGATTATATAGAAGTTGAAACCCTCAACAGCATGGTTCCCCTCTGGAAGAAAAACAAAAACGAACTCAAAGAAGAAGATTACAAACATTTCTATACGGAGAAATTCTACGACTACAATGAGCCTATAAAATATGCCCATGTAAAAAATGAGGGTATGCCCTCATACAATGCGCTTTTGTATATCCCGTCAAAAGCTCCCTTTGACTATTACACAAAGGAATTTGAAAAGGGCTTGCAGCTTTATTCAAACGGCGTACTCATCATGGACAAATGTGCAGACCTGCTCCCCGATTATTTCAGCTTTGTAAAAGGTCTTGTTGATTCGGAGGATTTGTCGCTTAATATCTCCCGTGAGATACTCCAACATGACAGACAGCTTAAAGCTATCGCAAAGAGCATTGAAAAGACCATAACCGCAGAGCTTAAAAAGATGCTCAAAAATGACCGTGAAAAATATGAAGAGTTCTGGAAAGCTTTCGGATTGCAGATTAAATTCGGCGTTTACAGCGATTTCGGCATGAACAAGGACAAGCTTCAAGATTTGCTCATGTTCACCTCCTCAAACGAAAACAAGCTTGTTACTCTTGACGAATATGTAACCGCCATGAGAGAGGAACAGAAGTACATCTATTACGCTACGGGCGAAAATATTTCAAGAATTGAACATCTCCCGCAGACGGAACTCCTCAAAGACAAGGGCTATGAGATTCTTTACCTCACAGACAACGTTGACGAATTTGCAATAAAATCTCTCAACAAATACAAGGACAAGGAATTTAAGAACGTTTCCGCCGATGACCTCGGAATTGAAGATACAGACAAAAAAGAGGAAATCAAGGCAAAAGAAGAAGAAAATTCCGATATGCTCAAAAATCTTGCCGATTCTCTTGAAGGAAAAGTTGAAAAGGTTATCCTCTCACAGAGACTTAAATCCCACCCCGTATGCCTCACAAGCGAGGGAGAAATTACCCTTGAAATGGAAAAAGTCCTCAACGCTATGCCCACAGAACAGAAAGTTCACGCAAAGAGAGTGCTTGAAATAAATCCCGAACACGAAATATTCGAGAAACTCAAAGCCGTAAGCGACAACAAGGAAAAACTTGCAAAATATGCAAAACTTCTCTATACGCAGGCACTTCTCATCGAAGGCATGAACATAGACGACCCCGTTGAATTTTCAAATCTCATCTGCGAACTTATGTAATTTAAAAAAATCCCGTTATTGCAACGGGATTTTATTTTTTATTTAACTTTATGATTTAAGATTATTTTAAGGGAAACAAGTTATTATATATACAGGATTTAACAAATCCTCCCAATTCTCCCCCTTATTTTTATCCCCCTCTCTATGACCTGCATTTAATGCAGGTTTTTTCTTGCTTACTTATTATATTTATGTTATAATCATTGAGAGGTGATAACATGAAAATATACGAAATAGAAATAAACTGCCGAAGAAGCTTTTCTCTTTCAGACAATACAAAAGAGGATACAATGCTCTATTTTTTCAAAACTCCCGTGACCTATGTGCTTGACGGGAGAGAAATAAAATCTGAAAATATCTCCGCAATAGTATACAGTCCGAGAACAAAAATCCACATACGCTCACTTAACGGAACAAACATAAAGTTTGACTATGTGCGTTTAAGGCTTACACCTGCGGAAAGACATTATGCAGCATCTAAAAATATAAATTTTGACATTCCCGTAATTTTAAATGACGATTTTGTAATATCCTCCGTATTCAAGAACATGAAAACAGAATCAACCAAAAACGGAAAATATATGAATGAATTTCTTGAACTTTCAATGCGTATGATAATGATATGCCTGAGTGAAGCCGAACCTGCGGAAGATGACGATATCAGAATAAAAACAGACGTTCCGAAATACGCAAAGCTTAAATCCCTGCGTGAACAGGTCTACGAAAATCCAACAAGACTTTGGGATATTGAATTAATCTGCAAAAGGCTGTGCATAAGCAGAACATATTTTCACAGAATATATTCCGCCGCATTCGGAGTGACTTTCCGACAGGACGTTATTGAAAGCAAACTGCTTTTAGCCTCCGATTTGCTTGTATCAACGGATTTATCCGTAAGTGAAATAGCAGAAAAATGCGGATACGAAAGCGATTCGTATTTTATGCAGCAGTTCCGTAAACATAAGGGCTGTACTCCGACACAGTACAGAAGAAAATCCGAGGACGGAAATATTGACTTTACGGAAGAATAACTATTCAGGAAAAACATAACAAAAATTAATATTATTTAAATTAGCATGACAATCTCCTGTTATTTTCCGAAAACGGTTTTAAGAACGGTTATTACTTTTTCGCTTACTTTGTCGGAATAGACTATTTCAGCGGTTTTGTCGGGGGCATTTGTGATTATATTATCAACTCCGAGGGCTATCATTTTTTCTATATCTGATTTTGTGTCAACGGTCCAGACAAAAATTCTCTTTCCGTTCTGATGTGCATTGTTTACAACAGTGTGATTCACAAAGATATAATTCATACTCAAAGCGTCTATATATTTCAGCTTTGTAAAGGCGATTGTTGTGGCGACATTTGCGATGATACCCGTTTTTATATGCGGATTTGCCTTTTTGACATATTTAAGGGCATTATAGGAAAAAGAAGTTACGTAGCATGAATTTTCAATGCCGTATTCCTCGATTATTTCAGCGGTTTTTTCTGCGGCAAGCTTTACATTTCCCACATCTTTAATTTCAATGTTGAAATTTATATCATCTCCGAATTTTTCAACAACATCTGAAAATAAGACTATTTTTGCATCTGAAAATTCCCCCGTTTTTCCGAACCAGCTTCCTGCGGAAAATTTTTGCAGTTCTTCATATGTATAGTCGCTTATTTTTCCGTGTCCGTCAGTAGTCCTCTCAATGGTCTTGTCATGAAATACAACAAGCTGTGCATCTTTTGTAAGCTGTACATCAAGTTCGATATAATCCGCACCGCTGTCAAGTGCCGCCTCAAATGCATACATTGTATTTTCGGGGGCAACTTTTGAAAATCCCCTGTGTGCGGTTATTTTTGTTTTGGTTAATATTCCCGAATTGAAATTTATATTCCCCTCATAAAGTGCCGAAAAATAAGAAGTGTTGAGACTGATTCCGAGAACGGCTACGACAGCAACAAAGACGATTTTCTGACGTTTTTCCCACTTTTTGTGACCTTTGTCGGGCATGGTGAGTTTTTCAAAGGGTGAAACGTCCTCAAAAAATCCCTCTGTTATCCTGAACATTACAACAGGGGCGGAAATAAATCCCGAAACCGCCGAAAATATTCTGCCCTCGTACTGCAAGACTTTAAGGGAGGATATAAGTGCTTTCTGAGGCTTTGAAAAGCCTTTTATTATCAGGAATACCACAAAGCTTATGATAAATGTTATAACTACCGCAGTCGCAAGCATGGCAAGACTCCAAAATATTATTGAAACTGCCGTCTTAAATTTCTTTTTTGATATGAGTTTCTTGCTTTGCCTTGAACAGTCCGTAAAGCTTCTGTCCGTCAGCACAAGAAAATGCAGGCTGTAACATCTGTTTACTATTATAACTATAAACAAAATCTGCAAGACTATATATACGGCTATTGCAGTTTCGCTCCCGAAAGAACGGAAAATGCGTTTGAGAGAAGGCATAAGGGGCGATACAAATACTCCCGATGAAACCGTAAACTGTGCAATCGGCATATATATCATGAAAAATAAAAATTTGAATATTCCCATTCCCCTGAAAGCTTTTTTAAATGCACTAAGACCCGTCCGCATCATTCCGTCAGAGGTGAGTTTTTCCCTGTTCTTGAATGACGAAAAACAAGCCGCAAGCGCAGACAATTCCACAAAAGAAAAAAATCCTATGCAGAAAAGCATTATAAATATAAACAAAATCGTCACGGGCTGTTTAAGATATACATTCAGACGCTCATCTGAAAGATATTTTATTCCCGATACTTTCATGGCAAGCTTTATAAGCAGAAAAAGAACAGGTGTTCCTATTATTGTCAGCAGAAAGCGGTATATAATTTCAAATGCCATAAAATGCGGAAACGCACAGACAAAAGTTTTTAAAGACCCGAAAAATTTTCTCATAACATCACCAATAAACAAAAAAATACATCATTAACAGTATATATCCAAATTTTCCGAATGTCAATATTTCACGTATTTAATATTTTTTTTATTTTAAATCAAAAAAACACTTGACTTTTTAATTATAAAATGCTATAATATTACTTGTCAGTTATGCTTGTGTAGCACAGTTGGTAGTGCAGCTCATTCGTAATGAGCAGGTCGCAGGTTCGAGTCCCGTCACAAGCTCCAAAAAGCCACCCATACAGGGTGGCTTTCTTTATATAAAAATATTTATCAAGAGAAGAACTGCAAGCATTGGGAATCCCACAGCCGAAAACGCAAGCATATATCTTTTTGAATCCGCTCCCTCAGATTTGCTGTAAAACTGATATGATATAAGGCTTGCAAGAGAGGCTATAAGCGTTCCAAGTCCGCCTATATTCACACCAAGCAGAAGTTTAAGTCCCTCACCTGAAAATCCCGAAAGCATTACCGCCGCAGGAACGTTACTGATAACCTGCGAAAGCAGGGCTGAAACAAGAATTTCCCGTCCCGAAAGTATTTCAGAAAAGAAATCTGATACTGTTTCTATTCGTGAAATATTTCCTACGAACACAAAGAAGCACACAAAAGTAAACAAAAGCGCATAGTCTACTTTAATTAAAAGTTTTCTGTCAAATATCAATGCAGTCACAACAGCTATGATAAAGCACACATAATCAGGTATGAATCTGAATACCGTCAGAATACATATTATAAATAGTATACTGTATGCGGCTGAAAGTTTCAAGTTTATATTTATATCTTTACTGTCGTGATTTCTGCACGGAGTTTTCGGCAAAAGAAACGTAAGAAATATAAGCAATACTATGCTTATAATTCCCGTGGGAAGCGTTGTTTTAACAAAATCGAAGGCAGTAAGCTTATATTCATCATAAAGATAAATATTCTGCGGATTTCCGACAGGTGTCATCATACTGCCGAGATTTGCCGCAGCAGTTTCAAGAACTATCGTAATTATCCGTGATTTTTCATCTTTTATATGTTCAAAAGTCAAAATGGTCAGCGGTACAAAGGTTATAAGTGCAACATCATTGGTTACAAGCATTGACGAGAAAAAACATACACATACAAAAAGAAGTCCTAATTTTCTTACATTTCCCGATTTTGTGAGAATAATATCCGTGAGTTTTTCAAAAATCCCCGTACTTCTCAGACCTGCAACGGAAAGCATAAGTGCAAAAAGCTGTATCAGTACGGCACGGTTGCAGTAACCTGCATATTTTTCGTCAGGCGGTACAATGAAAACCGTTATCACCGCCAATATAAAAGCTATGACAAGAACCGTCTGTGATTTGCAAAAAGATTTTATTTTTTTAATCATACATCATATACCTCCATTTATTTTGCCTATATGATGATAACGCAAATTCAGGCTTTTGTCAATGAAAATATAAAAATTTTTGTAAATTATTCAGAATAGTACTTGACAAATAAGAAAAAACAGTCTATAATTTAATTGTAAATGTGTTGTGTCTTGCTCTCCGAAAGGGGACGACAGCGAAAATTATAATACAAACACATTTTTTTCATATTTCACCATACCCCGACAGGGGACGAAAAAGGACGGGGTTACCGTCCTTTATTTATTTTCAGGAGAAAAACATGGATATTAAAAAAATTATTTTGGAAAAATTAGCCGTTTCGGGAGATAAATACATATCGGGTGCCGAACTCGCAAGAACTATTGAAGTCAGCAGAAATGCCGTCTGGAAAGCCGTTAAAAGCCTTGAAAATGACGGCTTTTCAATAGAATCCGTAACTTCAAAGGGTTACAGGCTCTCCGAAAACAATAATAAACTCAGTGAAGAAATAATAAAATGTTTTGGAGAATCGGAAAGAAATATAATCGTCCTCGATGAAATTGATTCAACAAACAACTATGCAAAAAAACTTGCATCGCAGGGTGCGGAAAACGGTACTGCCGTAATTGCTGACAGGCAGACGGCAGGCAAGGGCAGAATGGGCAGAAATTTTGTTTCTCCGTCAGGGTGCGGAGTTTACATAAGCATAATAACAAGGCCTAAATTCAGCATGGAAACTGTTTCTCTGATAACTTCCGCCATAGCCGTTGCGACTGCAAATGCCGTTGAAAATCTCTGCGATGAACCCGTAAAAATACAATGGGTAAATGATTTGTACATGAATAACAAAAAAATCTGCGGTATTCTAACGGAAGCCTCAATGGGTCTTGAAATGCGTTCCCTTGATTACGCTGTAATAGGCATAGGAATAAATGTAAGAAAAAACAATGAATTTGATGAGGAACTCAAAAAAAGAGCAGCTTCAATTGAAGAATGTACAGGTAAAAAAATTGACAGAAACCGCCTGTGTGCGGAAATTTTAAAACAGGCTGAAATATGCCTTGAAAATATTGAAAACCGTGAATATATAAAAGAATACAGCAGGAGAGAACTCCTCACGGGCAACAGGATAACTGCCATGCATGGAAATACAAAAATAGAAGGCTTTGCCGAGGGAATCGACAAAAATGCCTGCCTTATCGTAAGGCTTGACAACGGTTCGGTAATACATTTAAGTTCGGGCGAGGCAAACAAATGCAGAATAAGCGATTAATAAAATGCATAATATCCGAGTTATAAAGCAATTCCGAATTAAAAAAGCTCCCTGTTACGGGAGCTTTTATGTTTAGCTGTTCATGCCGATTTCAATAGCCTTGAAATTGTTGGGAATAAGTGCAGCCTTTTTCGGGGGAACTACCTTTTCGATAGCTTTTTTCATTGTGTCAAGAGAACAGATTCCTGTTTCTTTGAGAAGTTTTCCGAGGAGAATGATATTTGAACCGCCCTTTAAAGCGTTGTCGTCCGCAAGCTGCTGTGACGGAATACCGAAAAGCTGTATATCGGTTCTGTTAGTGCTTGCGTCAATAAGTGTGCTGTCGAAAAATACCTTTCCGCCTGCACGAACTTCGGGTACAAACTTATCAAAAGAGGGCTGATTCATAACAACGAGTATATCGGGAGTGAGTACCAGCGGAGAACCAATAGGTTCATCGGAGATACATACGGAACAGTTACAAGTACCGCCACGCATTTCAGGACCGTAAGAGGGAAGCCATGAAAGTTCCTTATCGTCCATAAGTCCGCAGTATGCGAGGATTTTTCCTGCAAAGAGGATACCCTGTCCGCCGAAACCTGCGAGAAGTATTTCAGTAGTAGCCATTATTCTTGTCCCTCCTTATTTATAGTCGTCGATTCTTGCCTTTCGGGGCTTGCACTTTCGTTCACTTCGCTGACGCTTCGTTCACTTTCAGTGCAAGGGCAAGAATCTCCTCCTTCCTTTTTGGGAAATACTCCCTCTTCAACATCTTTGTAAACGCCGAGAGGATAGTAAGGTATCATTTCGTCCTGAAGTCTCTTTACAGCCTCAATAGGTGTAAGACCCCAGTTTGTGGGACAGGTTGAAAGAACCTCAACGATTGAGAATCCCTTTCCTGCTTTCTGGTTTTCAAAAGCCTTGCGGATAGCCTTTTTAGCGTTTCTTATATGGGGAACGCTGTCAACGGCAACTCTTTCGGCATAGGCTGTACCTGTAAGCTGTGAGAGCATTTCACATACTTTAACGGGATAACCTGCGAGTTCGGGACTTCTTCCGAAAGGTGTTGTCTGAGTTACCTGTCCGGGGAGAGTTGTGGGAGCCATCTGTCCGCCTGTCATGCCGTAGATAGTATTGTTAATGAATATAACAACGATATTTTCGCCTCTTGTTGCAACGTGAACGGTTTCGGCAGTACCGATAGCGGCAAGGTCACCGTCACCCTGATATGTAAATACAAACTTGTCGGGGTTTGTTCTCTTAACGCCTGTGGCAACAGCGGGCGCACGACCGTGTGCAGCTTCTATCATATCGCAGTTGAAATAATCATATGCCATAACGGAACAGCCTACGGGACATACTCCGATTGTATCGCCCTCTATACCCATTTCGTCAATTACTTCACAGAGTATTCTGTGTACGATTCCGTGAGTACAGCCGGGGCAGTAATGTGTGGGAATATCTATAAGAGCCTTTGGTCTTTCAAATACAACAGCCATTAAAGTGTACCTCCTAACTTCTTGATTTGTTCAAGAACTTCAACAGGTGTGGGAATAATTCCGCCTGTTCTTCCGTAAAATTCAACGGGCTTTGAGCAGTTTATTGCAAGTTTGATATCATCAACCATCTGACCCATTGACATTTCAACGCTGAGGAGTTTCTTTGCTGTTTTTGCAGCCTCATTTATTTCCTTTACGGGGAAGGGCCACAAAGTCTTGGGACGGAAAAGACCTGCTTTTATACCGAGTTCTCTTGCGGAGTTTACAGCGGATTTAACAACTCTTGCGGTTGCACCGAAAGCACAGAGAAGAATGTCGCAGTCCTCAGTGAGATAGAGTTCTGCATCTGTTTCGGTTTCCTTGATTATTTCATATCTCTTGAATCTGTCAACGATAGATTTTTCGAGTTCATCGGGTTTGAGATAGAGAGAGTTTATAATGTGGTGTTCTCTCTGATTCTTGTGACCGTTTGCAGCCCAGCCGCTCTTGTCATATGCATTGGGATTTATTTCGGGGAATGATACGGGTTCCATCATCTGTCCGAGAAGTCCGTCAGCGAGTATCATAGCGGGCATACGGTATTTGTCGGCACGGTCAAAAGCCTTTACTACGCAGTCAACCATTTCCTGAACGGAAGCGGGAGCGTATACGATAAGCTGAAAATCTCCGTGACCGAGTGCCTTTGTAGCCTGCCAGTAATCAGCCTGTGAGGGCTGGATTCCGCCGAGACCGGGACCGCCTCTCTGTACGTTGATTATAACTGCGGGGAGGTCTGAACCTGCGATATAGGAAACACCTTCACTTTTGAGCGATACTCCGGGGGAAGATGATGATGTCATGGCTCTCACGCCTGTTGAGGCTGCTCCGAGAACCATATTTATAGCGGCAATTTCAGATTCCGCCTGTAAAAATACACCGCCTGCCTTATGCATACGTTTAGCCATATAAGCGGCAAGTTCTGTCTGGGGTGTAATGGGATAACCAAAGAAACATTTACAGCCTGCTCTTATGGCAGCTTCTGCGAGGGCTTCATTGCCCTTCATGAGATTTCTTTCCAAAGCTTAACAATCCTTTCAAAATTTATTTTTCAACAGTGATAGCACAGTCGGGACACATCATGGCACACATAGCACAGCCGATGCATTTTTCCTCATCGGTACAAACAGCATAGAAATATCCTTTCTTGTTGCGTTTCTCTTTTTGGAGAGCCACTATATTTTTCGGACAGGCTGTTGTACAGAGGGCGCAGCCCTTGCAGCGTTCGGTGATAACTGTCATCTTAGCCATTTTCACACTTCCTTTCGGCATGATTCAGTAAATGATTTATCTTTCCCATATTGGCTTTACATAGACCTTTACGGGGAAAATATCTTTTGTTTTCACATCGGAAACGATATTTTCGGGGCAGGTTGTGAATATGACAGGCAGACCTGTCTTTTGTGATATTTCTCCTGCAAATTCTGCGGAATTGTCGATTATATCCGCATTTGTTTCGTTTCCGAGATTTGTATTGTTTACAATCGCAGTATGTTTCATGCGTGCGGCGGTTTCGATTTCATACATGAGGGCGACTGCCGAATCCGCATTGTCGGTTAAATATCTGCGCTGATTTATGACATAGAACATATCAAAATCTTCCTGCATATTCAGTAATGCGCCCGAATATCTTCCAAGTGCGGCAGCACCCGCATCATCTCCGCCGACATCAATTATAAGGCAGTCCTCGCTTGATGCAAGCTGTTCAACATCAAACTGCACTGACGGAACGTCTAAATTTGTGTTTGCGAAATCGGGAGCAATTAATTTTATTCCCTTTTCCTCAAACAAATTTCGGAAATCCGCTGTACGGAAATAGGGATTTACCAAATCGAGGTCAACGACAGCAACGGATTTTCCCTGTTCTGCGGCTTTAAGGGCGAGATTTACGGAGAGATTTGTTTTTCCCGAACCGTAATGCCCTGTGATAATATTAATTCTTTTCATAATATCCTTCACTTTCAAAAAAGTATCCGAAACATATTATAACACATCTTTCAGACAAATGCAAGAGTTTAAACAGTATAATTATGCAAATTCGGCTCAGTTATTATTATAAGAATTTACATATAATATAAAATTTTCAAAAAAAATAAAAAAACTTTAATATATTTTCAGAAAAATATTGTATTTTTATATCGTTTGTGATATAATATTCAAAGAACATTTTTTCTTGAAAAGGAGAATATTATGGAACAGAAATCTATCAAACCGCCTGTTGAAGTACGCTATGCGGACGAACTCAATGCACTCAAATCAGTTGACACAAGCAGAAAGCCCGAAAACTGGATTCTTTCACCGAAAGCCGTAAGAACTTTCATTCTCGGCGGAAAAATCGTCACTCCCGACGGAACGGTAAATATTTCCAGAAAATTCTACGGAAATGACGCTCTTGTGGAACGCTGTATAATTACCCTTGCGGGAAGCCGTGGACTTATGCTTGTCGGTGAACCCGGAACAGCAAAAACCATGCTTTCGGAACTTCTTTCCGCTGCCTGCTGCGGAACAAGTACAAATACCGTTCAGGGTACGGCAGGCACTACCGAGGATATGATAAAATACAGTTGGAACTATGCACTTCTCCTTTCAAAAGGTCCGTGCAGGGAGGCACTTGTCCCCTCTCCGCTTTTAATCGGCATGGAAAAGGGAATTTTCGCAAGATTTGAGGAAATAACCCGTACTCCTGCGGAAATTCAGGACAGCCTCATTTCAGTCATGAGTGACCAGATTTTAAATATCCCCGAACTCGGTGATGACGGACTTGTGCTTGCACGTTCGGGATTCAATATAATCGGTACTGCAAACACCCGTGACAAAGGCGTAAACGAAATGTCGGGAGCTTTAAAAAGACGTTTCAACTTTGAAACAGTTGAACCCGTCAAAGATGTAAGACTTGAAAAGGAAATCATCATAAGAGAAGCACAGAACCTCGCAGCAGCAGGTCATATTGATATGCCCATTGATACAGATGCAGCAGAACTCCTCGCCGTTACATACCACGAACTCAGAGAAGGCGTTACATCTGAGGGAACTATTGTTGAAAAGCCCTCCGCAGTTATGAGTACCGCTGAGGCTGTTTCCGTATTCTATCAGACCATAAGCCATTCATGGTACTACGGCAACGGAAAGACAGATATTAAAATACTTACCGAAAATCTCCTCGGCGCAGTATGCAAGGAAAATAAAGATGACCTCGAAAAATTAAAGGCATATTTCAGAACCGCAGTAAAGGAAAAAAGCAGCAAGGTTGGTGGATTATGGAAAGAATACTCCGAAACAGCAAAACTCCTGAAATAAGTGATTTTTCCGCACCTGTACTGTTTTACCCGATAAGACACCACAGCCCCGTTTGTTCTTTTCAGCTTGTCAAAACAATTGAAGAATACAAGCCCGATGTGATTTTAATAGAAGGTCCTGAAAACGCAAACGAACTTATCCCCGTACTTACCGATGAAAATACAAAACTCCCTGCGGCATTTTATTATTTCTACAAGGACGCAAAAAAACTTGTAAGCGATGAAGCAGAGGATTATAAATGCTATTATCCGTTTCTTTATTCCTCTCCCGAATACAATGCCCTCATTCAGGCAAAAAAATTAAACATACCCGCAAAATTCATTGACCTGCCCTACTGCGAAATTCTCATAGCAACAGCGGAAAACAACGGTCTGAGAAAAAATTCCGACAAGCACAGCTATGCAGATGATTCCTACCTCATGAAAAGCAAATTTTACAAGAAACTCTGCGAAAAGACAGGTCTCAGAACCTTTGAGGAATTTTGGGAGAAATACTTTGAAATATCGGGAATTTTCAAAACTCCGCAGGAATTTATAAAGCAGATGCACACTTACTGCATACTTACAAGAAATGACGTAACAGAAGAAGAAATGAAAGCTGACGGAACTTCCGCCCGTGAAAGTCATATGGCTGTGCGTATTCTCGAAAATATGCAGGAATACAAGCGTGTGCTTGTAGTGACAGGCGGTTTTCACAGCTTAGGATTATATAATCTTGTGAAAAGCGGAAAGAAAATCAAATCCCCACGCCTGCACAAACTCCCCGAAACTCATCACGGCTGTTTTCCCATGGCTTATTCATATGAGGCGGCAGATGCACTTCACGGCTATGCATCGGGAATGAGTTATCCGTATTTCTATGACTGCGTAACGCAGAATCTTCTTGAATCCGATTCCCCCGAAGGAATATACAACAGCTTAACACTTGATTTCCTTGTGAAAACTCAGAAAGCAACCGTCAAAAAAGATATCCCCGTAACAATCTCGGATATAACCTCTGCACATACTCTCATGAACGGTCTTGCGGCTCTCAGAAATACAAGAGAGTGCGGAATATCAGAATTGTTTGACGGCGTGACAAGCACTTTCATAAAGGGCGAAAAAACCGTATCATCGGCTATGCCCCTCGATATACTTTCAAAACTCGCAACAGGTGACAAAATAGGCGAAATAGGCGATAAATCCCATGTTCCGCCCCTCATAACAGATTTTGAAAAGAACTGTAAAAAACTCGGTCTTAAATACGAAACCGCTGTCCCGAAAGAAGTTGAAGCCGCATTGTTTACCTCCGCAAAGGGTATGGAAATAAGCCGTTTTATGCACAGAATGGATTTTCTCGAAACAGGTTTTGCAAAAATGACAAAAGGTCCTGACTTGCATAACAACAAGGACAGAAGCCGTGTCCGTGAGGAATGGAAATACAGAAGAACTCCGAAGGTTGATTCCTGCCTTATCGACCATACAACGGACGGATTCACAATTGAGGAGGCTTGTTCCTCGCTTGCCATGAAAAAACTTTCATCTGAAAGAAGATGTGAAGTTGCCGCACAGACTGCCGTTGACTGTTTCCTTATGGGTATTCCCATGAATCAGGCTGAACTCACGCAGATAGAAGATATTTTAATCAATGACGGAGATTTCTTTTCAGTCGGAAACGGTATGCACAGCTTTGAAATATTATACAGTTTGCAGAATTTATACGGCTTTGAGGATATGTCCTCACTCGCACACCTGACACGCTGTTTTGACAAATTAATATCCGCCCTGCCGTCAATGGCGAATACTCCCCCCGACCGTGCGGAGGACTGCATAAAAATCATGAAGTATATGTACGGAATCACGGGAAATATTCTCCCCGAAAGGCTTGAATATTTCAAACAGGCACTTATAACAATGTCAGAGTCAAACGTCAAAGAACCGTCTGTATTCGGTGCGGTTATGGGTATTCTGTATTCAATCGAACCCGACAGGAGAGAAAATGCCGAAAATGCCATGAAAGGCTATCTGAAAGGCTCTCCCGATATCAGAAAACAGGGTGCTGAATACCTCAGAGGTCTTTTCGGCACGGCAAGGGATATTGTCCTCATTGATGACAGATTCCTCAAAATGACAGATGAACTTGTGCAGAATATGGAATATGAGGATTTCCTTGAAATACTCCCCTCTTTAAGGCTTTCGTTCAGCTATTTCACTCCGAACGAATTGCAGTCAACTGCCGAAGCCGTTGCGGAAATGTACAATTCCGACAGCGAAGATATAATGAATGTCCCCGCAGTTGACGAAAGACTTTTCCTTTTCGGAAAACAGCTTGACAGGGAAATTTTTGCATTAATGGGAAAGGAGAGTATGCTTGATGAGTGAAATAAATTCATCTCAGAGTGCCGTAAACCGCTGGCGGCTTATCCTCGGAGGAATTACCGACAGACAGCTTGAATTTTCGGGAAGTGACAGGGATATACAGAATTTTCAGGATATGGAACAGCTCCTTGACTACCTTTACAGCAGGGCGCAGGGCGATGACGTAAAAAGTGACGACAGACACGGCAGTCTCGATAAAACTCAGCTTACAGCCGCAAAATGGATTAGCAAAGTCAGAACGCTTTTCCCGAAACAGACTGCCGAAGTCCTCGAAAAACACGCCCTCGAAGAATTTAACATGACAGAACTTTTAACCGACAAAAAAGTCCTCGAACAGATGAAACCCGATATGAACCTCCTGAAAACCGTCTTGCAGCTTAAACACCTCATGAAAGGCGAAGTCCTTGAAACTGCCAAAATGATTGCAAAAAAAGTTGCGGACGAATTAAGGCAGAAACTCGAAAACGATATAAGGCGTTCAATTCTCGGACGCATAGACAGAAACAGTTCAAGCCCCGTACATTCTGCAAGAAACCTCGATATCACAAAGACTATCCGCAGAAACTTAAAAAATTACAATGCCGAAATGGATAAAATTATTTTACAGGATATCTATTTCAGCAACCGTGTGAAAAAATACAACAACAAGCGTGTTATAATTGCCATAGACGAAAGCGGTTCAATGACAAGTTCGATTATATACAGTGCGGTTATGGCGCAGATAATCTCAAATCTTCCGTTTGCGGAAATAAAACTTGTAATTTTCGATACAAGCGTAGTTGACCTGTCGGAGCAGGCTGACGACCCCGCACAGATTCTCATGAGCGTTCAGCTCGGAGGAGGTACAAATATAGGAAAGGCTCTTGCCTACTGCGAAAGCCTTGTGCAGACACCTGCACATACCTGTGTACTTGTCGTTACGGATTTATATGAAGGCGCACCCGAAAAATATTTACTCAACACAAGCAAAAATATTATCGAAAGCGGTGCAAAATTAAGCTACCTGACGGCACTTGACGAGGAGGCAAACGCTTCCTTTGACCGTCATCTCGGACAGAAACTCGCCAATATGGGCGCATTTGTGGGCGCACTCACCCCCGAACAGCTCGGCGATTATATCGGAAAAATATTCTCATAAGGCAGGAGGCGGTAATTTGAACGAAGTTAAAAAAGCCGTAATATCGGCAAATGAAGATTCTCTTATTGAACTTGCAAACAAGGGAATTTATAAACGTGCCTGCAAGGATATTGACGGAGTAAAGCCCGAATTTACCGAAAATGCCGATGATATAACAGTATCTGTCGGCGGTGAGACCGTAAATATAAAAGCTCCCCTTTCCGAATGTAAATGCTCATGCGTTTCAAGAACGGTATGCCGTCATATAATCGGCGCAATAGTCCTTATGAAAGAAGTTTTCAAGGACGAAACCATTCCCGAACAGGAAGAACCAAAAACAGCCGAAACTCCCGAAAGCACCGAAAAAGCAGAAGAATCAAAAGCCCCCGAAACTCCCGAAAAAAATTCCAAGAAATCAAAAGCCGAAAAAGATGACAGTCTTTCCGAAAAAGATATAGCAAAAATAAACGACTGCGCCCGTCAGTCATTGAATACTCTCGGCGATATAATAAAGCGCGGGCTTGTGCGTATTCCCGAATCAGCCCCCGAAAATCTCGAAATATCTGCGGTACAGTGTCATTCTCTGAGAATGGCTGATGCGGAACGTGCCTTGCGTGACCTCGGCGGAAAATTAAGCGACTGCATTGAAAGGCGTGCCTCATTTGATATGAAATTATTCACATCAAAATTCTGCAAATGCGTCAAGATGCTTGACAGACTCTCGCAGAAAGACATAACAGCCGAAGATTTGGGCGTATTCAGGAAAAAATACGAAACATACAAGGGAAATCTCACGATTCTCCCCGTAGGTCAGAGAACTGTCGCAGGCGGTGAATATGAGGGAGAAATATATTATTTCCTCAATATGGACGAAAATGCCGAACAGAGATTCCTTACAGTATCGGATTTAAGACCGACTTTCTACGAAATATCCGCATACAGAAACGCTCCGAGAGTTATCCCGTGGGGACTGAACAACCCTTTAAGCAATATGATGCGTTATAAAATGATTCTCGGAAATGCCAAAATAAATGCGGGAACTCTTTCAACTTCTCAGGAAACTCAGGTTTTAATGCAGACAAAAGCAAATATCAACTGCAAAGAAGTCAAAAACATGATATATACCGATTTCAGGGAAATAATAACTGACTTAGATGAAAAGAAGCCGCAGAACGAAACGGAATCGCTCTTTTTCGTTCACCCGAAAAAATGCATTTCAAGCGAGTTTGACAAGTATTCCCAGACATACAATATGGTTATAGAGGATTTCGGAGGCAGACAGGTAAGCGTTTCCGCAAAATACCGTGCCGAAACCAAAAAATTTATAGAACTCCTCGAAAAAACGGGAAAATCAATGCTTGAAAAGCCCAAAAAGGATTATGTTATTTTCGCCTCCGCATATATAGCTGACGGAAAATTAAATCTTTTTCCGATAGATATTTACGATTTTATAGACACATACGCACCCGAAGAATATCAGCTCCCCGAAAAATTTGCGGACGCAGAAAAAAATCTCCCGTTCTGCAAATCAGTGCTGAATCTCCTTGACGAAATTCAGGACAGGCTTGAAATAACTTTGCAGTGCGGTTTGCAGTCCGATTTGAAAAATAATCACATACTTGAAAATACAGCTTTGAATTACGGTCTTAAAGGATTAAGTATTTTGACGGCAGGCTTTATGTCATCTGCGGAAGTATACCGCCACGGTTCTGATGATGTGACGGAATCCGTTCTCCGTGATATGTGCGGTATTGAAGAATATATAAATCTCACAAGAAAAAAACTCGAAACAATGTCAGCACTTTTCAACTGCTGACAGAAAGGAAACTCCTATGCTTTACAATGTTGGTGCAATGACCTTTGACGAACTCGAAAAAGCCCTTACAGATATAGGATTTGACGAAGAATCCATAAAAAACGGTATGGCTTACCTGAATGTTGAAAACGAAAGAGATGATTCTCTCCTCGAAAACGTAAAAACTCAGGAAGTACCTGCACAGTTCAGGCAGAACTATCTGTTAAGGTCAAATCTTACCTCTGCCATAAGAAAAAAAATAACACAGAGAAGAAATGAAGAACTAAACAAAAGGTTTATTCTTTTCTTCTATAAACTTCTTGGAACTGCAATGCATGACGTTATCTACTATTCAGACCATTTCAAAAGCCTTGCCGATTTTGAAAAGAAAGTAAAAGAGGCTTTCTCCGAAAAATACGGTGATGACACAGATGCGGTTTATCTTTCGTTAGATGCTTACAACAGATGCTACCACGGAAATTTCGCAGTAAAGGAATATTCTGCGGAAACTTTCGTCAAAGCCGCAGAATATGCCCTCAAATCAAATCAGGTAACAGCCGCTTTGTGTGCCCTTGTTGCCCTTGACAAAACTCCTCTTGACACGGACAAAAATTCCCCTGTTGTGCAGAAAGCAATTGAAATAATTAAAAAATCCATTGGCAACAATGTATTTGTCAACAGTGCGTATAAACAGATAGCCTGCGGTGAGGCAGCTTATTTCTCTGACGGATTCAGAAAGATTTTCACAACCGAAATAAAATCCTATCCCGAAGTTGTTGAAAGACTTTTCATACTTCCGATTGACCAGAACAGAATACTTAACTTAATGGCTGAAAATGCCGAAATAGTTACTTCTTCCTCTAAGTATATACAAAGTATCGCAAAATGGGCAACTTCGGGCAGATATCCGGAAAATGCCAAGAAACACCTTGCCCTGCTCGCAGAAAGATACACCGACAACTATGTAAATGTCATGAAAATTGCGGAAGATTCAGCAGTTGCCGATATGATGTATAAAATCCTCAAAGAAACAAAGCCCGATTCCGCACCCGATGAAAAGGAAATAAAAGAAATCGCAAGGCGCAGAATCGCAGGCAGTATAGCCTCCCTTTACAGCAACGGCTTACAGGTAAAAGCTTATCTCATGGGAGAAGCTCCCCTTGAAAGCATTTTTGATGATATCGTAAAGGAAAAACCGAGATATACCCAGTGGGGCGGTGAAAATACATACTATCCCACATACGGTGCAGACGATTTCGTAAGGAGATGCATTGTAGTTCTCTCTCCCTGTCTTAACGGCTACAATTCCCCGCTTACAAGGGAAATAGGTTTCAGGTTCAGGGGAAATGAAACTATATTCGCTGAAATTCTCTTTGAAGAAAAACTTCCTGCCGAATATATAATGAAAGTTCTTTTTGAAATGGTTGACGGAAGTTATTACAAAGACGAATCCATGACAAAACTTATCGAAGGCACTAAAAAATATGTCACTCAGATTGCCCCCCTTGACGTAAGCAAGGAACAGGTTACCACAAGACAGATTTATCTCATGACAATAGGTGCATATCCCGACAAGTATAAGGATAAAATCCTTGAATTGGCAAACGATTCAAGCAAAACCATAAAGACTATAATGATAAATATTCTCGGCGAACAGAAAGGCTGGAAAATGGATATAATAAACTTCCTCAAATCCAAAAAAGCCGCTTTGCGTGAACTGGCTGTTTCCGTAATCGCAAAGCACGGCAAGGAAAATTACAAGCCCGAACTCGAAGAAGCTTTCAATGCGGAAAAATCCGAAAAATTAAAAGTTCGTATCGCATCGCTTATTGATATCACCTACGGCGACACAACTCCCGAAGAAACCGTAACTGTCGATATGGTAACGGAACTTACCAAAAATAACAAGAATAAAAAAGTCGCATGGCTTTTCAAAGAACCCTATAAGCCTGTAAGACTTATCAACGGAGAAACCGCAAGCGACAAGCATTTGCAGGCATTACTCCTCTGCTACTCCGCAAACGCAGGAGATATAAACCCCGCAAGAGACACAGTTGCGGATATGCTCAACAAAGATGATGTTGAAAAATTTGCCGTTGAAGTTTTCGGACGCTGGATTGCAAGCGGTGCAGCCGCAAAAGACAAATGGATTCTGTATTTTTGTTCAATTCACGGCGGAAACGAAATGATAAACAATCTTATCCATTATATAAAAGAATGGTCTGACAATATGCGTGGTGCGATTGCTGCCGAGGCTGTAAATGCCCTCGCCCTCAACGGAAGTTCTTTCGCCCTTATGAATGTTGATTCAATGGCAAGAAAATACAATAACAAACAGGTAAAAGGTGCTGCAAAAAATGCTCTCTGGAATGCTGCCGAAAAGCTTGGAATCACTTCCGAGGAACTCGCCGACAGAATCGTTCCCGATATGGGATTTGATGAGAAAATGTGCCGTACTTTCGACTACGGAAAACGTCAGTTCAATGTATATCTCACTCCCGACCTTGAAATTGAAATTTTCAACGGGGATAAAAAAGTTAAGTCCATGCCTAAGCCCAGTGCAAATGACGACAGCGAAATTGCTGAAAAATCATATGCCGAATTTAAGGAAATGAAAAAACAGATGAAAACCGTTGTCACAAATCAGAAGACAAGACTTGAATATGTTCTCATGTGTGACAGAAAATGGACTGCCGAAAACTGGGAAAAACTTTTCGTTAAGAATCCCATTATGCACTGTTTCGCAATAGGTCTCATCTGGGGAGTATATGAGGACGGAAAACTCGTTTCAAGTTTCCGCTATCTTGATGACGGAAGTTTCACAACCTCCGATGAGGACGAATTTGAACTCCCCGAAAACGCAAGCATAGGACTTGTTCACCCCATTGAACTTGAAAAAGAAGAACTTGAAACATGGATTGAACAGCTTTCCGACTATGAAATAACTCAGCCGTTCCCGCAGCTTTCAAGACAGATTTTCAGAATGACCGACAAGGAAAAGAATGAAACCGACTGTATGCGTTTTGACGGAAAATCCATAATGAATTACACTCTCCTCAGCAAGATGACAAAATTCGGCTGGTATAAGGGCGAGGCTCAGGACGCAGGATTTTTCTACGAATTTTACAGGAGCGATATTTCTTCCGTTGAGAAGGACAAGGACGGAAAGAATATCTATCACGGCTACTATACGGAATTAAGCTTTGGCGGTATGTATATAGGCGGATATGACGTAGACCAGGAAGAAGTTGACATAGACAAGCTCTGTTTCTTCACTCCGTCAAGAGGCGTGATAAACGGCTCAAAATTAAAAATGAAAGATGTAAACGAACGCTATTTCAGCGAAGTAATTTTACAGATTACTCAGGCTGTCGGCACTCCCGAAGAATAAAAAAAATTCCCCCTGAAAAGGGGGATTTTTGCTGTAAAAAAAGAACACAGCCCAAAGAGATACAAAAAAGATAAATATAGAAGGGGAATTGGGGGATTACTTAATCCGATTATTATTATATTTGATAATTCTTAAAATAATCTTAAATTTCCCACTTGTCACAAAGTTTATTTATTTTTTCAGCCATACGGCGCATATCTGCATTAGCCCTGCCCGAAGATGCCTTGATAAGCTTGTAAAGCCTTTCAGATGCGGAGAGCAACTGGTCATAGGTGGGATTATTGCTTGCGGCTTTATGTTTGATTATCGGAACGGGTTTAGCCTCATAGGTAATTTCTCCCGAAATCAAATCAAATTCTGTACCGCTGTAAGGTGCATATGCATCAAAGCCAAATTCATTTCTTAATTTTTCCGCAAAGCTGTCTGCGGAACTTGCCTCGCCGTGATTGATAAAATATTTTCTAACACCCTTGACGGACTGCGCCCATTTTACAAGACCGTTCATATCCGCATGACCGCTTACTCCGGGGAGGACTTTTATTTCTGCGGCAACATAGACAGTCTCGCCGAAAAGCTTTACTTTTTCCGCACCCTCAACAATACTTCTTCCTATCGTATTTACAGCCTGATAGCCGACAAAAAGAATAGTATTCTGCGGAATCCAGAGATTGTGTTTAAGATGATGCTTTATACGTCCTGCCTCACACATACCGCTTGCGGATATTATAACTTTCGGTCTTGTATCGTTGTTTATCGCCCTTGATTCGTCACTGCTGACAGTTCTTATCAGATTCGGGAAACTTATGGGATTTATTCCCTGACGGACGTATGACAGAGCCTCCTCATCATAACAGCTTTCACGGTTATTCATAAATATATCCGTAGCCTCAATAGCAAGGGGACTGTCAACATATACAGGGAAATCAGCATGACCTTTTACAAGATTCTGTTCTTTTATTTTCCTGATAAAATACAGCATTTCCTGAGTTCTTCCGACTGCGAAGGACGGAATTATAACGCTGCCGCCCCTGTCGAAAGTCGTCTGCAAAACGTCCGCAAGGGCAATTACATAGTCAGTCGGTCTGTTGTGGATTCTGTTTCCGTAAGTGGATTCAACAACGGCATAGTCCGCACTTTCGATATACTGCGGGTCACGAATAAGCGGCTGATTCGTGTTTCCTATATCGCCCGAAAAAACAATTTTTCTTGTTTCTCCGTTTTCGGTCATTGTGATTACAATGCTTGACGAACCGAGCAGATGACCTGCATCACGGAAAAATATTTTTATTCCTTCGGATATTTCACATTCTTTTTCATATTCATGCGGAACAAAAAGCGATACTGCCCCGATAGCGTCCTCCATAGTATAAAGCGGTTCATAGTCATCTTCACCACGGCGTTTAGCCTTACGGCTGCGCCATTCCGCCTCAAATTCCTGAATATGTGCGCTGTCAAGAAGCATTACGGAACAAAGATTTGAAGTGGCTTTTGTTGCGTGAATCTCTCCTGTGAAACCTCCCGCATACAAAAGCGGCAGCATACCCGAATGGTCAATATGTGCATGGGTGAGAAGTACAAAATCTATATCGTTCGGCGGAACGGGAATTTTCGCATTTTCAAAAGCGTCCTCGCCCTGTTCCATACCGAAATCCACAAGGAATTTTTTACCGCAGGCTTCAATATACGTACAGCTTCCCGTAACTTCATGGGCTGCGCCGATAAATGTCATTTTCATAGATAACACCCCTTCAAAAATTTCTTTATATTATTATAACATATTTTTTGTCATTTGTCTACAATATTTATATATTTTTTGAAATATTAAATTACCTCTTGACAAATTTATTTTTATGGTGTATAATGTGTAAAGTAATTTTGGATTACACCCGAACAGGAGTTTTACAATGGCAAAAGAACTCAGATTCGTTATGCTCCTTGACTGCTACGGCGATTTGCTCACACAGCACCAGAGAAACATAATGGAACTTTATTACTGCGAAGACCTCTCCCTTGCGGAAATAGGTCAGCCTATGGGGATTACCCGTCAGGCTGTCAGAAGTCTGATAAAAAGAACGGAAGAACTTCTCGAAAATTATGAGGAAAAACTCGGATTTGCCGATAAACTCATAAAAATGAGAAACTGTTTTGACAATATTATGCTTATCGCAGAAAATATAGACAACTCCGATTTGAAAAAAGCCCTTGAAAAACAAGTCTCGGACGGTCTGAATTTACTCTGATATTTTTGAAAGGAAGATGTGCATGGCTTTTGAGGGACTTTCCGAAAAACTCAATAATGTATTCAAAAAACTGAAATCAAGAGGAAAACTCACGGAAAGTGACGTTAAAGATGCTATGCGTGAGGTAAAACTCGCTCTCCTTGAAGCTGACGTAAGCTATAAAGTCGTAAAGGACTTTGTTAAAAAAGTTTCCGAAAGAGCAGTCGGTGAGGACGTTCTCGCAAGTCTCACCCCCGCCCAGCAGGTTATAAAAATAGTAAATGAGGAACTTTGCTCCCTTATGGGAAACAGCAATTCAAGAATAAATCTTGCGTCCAAACCGCCAACGGTTATTATGATGTGCGGTTTGCAGGGTTCGGGTAAAACAACCCATGCCGCAAAGCTCGCAAAACTCCTCAAAAAAGAGGGTCACAGACCTCTGCTTGCCGCCTGCGATATTTACCGTCCCGCAGCTATTAACCAGTTGCAGGTTGTCGGTCAGAAAGCAGACGTAAAAGTTTTTGAAATGGGTCAGATAAGCCCCCTCACAATCGCTAAGGAAGCTCTCAGATATGCCAAGGACTACGGTCATGACATTCTTATAATAGATACCGCAGGACGACTTCATATTGATGAAGCTCTCATGCAGGAACTCAAAGATATAAAGGAACTCACAAACCCCGATGAAATTATGCTTGTTGTCGATGCAATGACGGGTCAGGACGCTGTAAACGTTGCAAAAACCTTTGATGAGGCTGTCGGTATAACAAGTATACTCATGTCAAAACTCGATTCCGATACAAGAGGCGGTGCGGCACTTTCAGTCCTCTCCGTTACGGGAAAACCCATAAAATTTGTCGGAATGGGCGAAAAACTCGATGACTTTGAGCAGTTCCACCCCGAAAGAATGGCATCAAGAATACTCGGAATGGGAGATGTTCTCACCCTTATCGAAAAGGCTGAAAACGTTATGACCCAGAAAGATGCCGAAAAACTTTCAAAGAAGTTCAGGGAGAATACTTTCGATATGGACGACCTCCTTGACCAGATGAAACAGATAAGAAGAATGGGTTCTATGAAATCCATTATAGGTATGCTCCCCGGTGTCGGCGATAAACTCAAAGATGCCGATATAGACGAAAGTCAGTTCGGAAAAATAGAGGCTATAATAACTTCTATGACCAAAGCCGAAAGAGCAAAGCCCTCTATTATAAATCCCTCACGCAAGAAAAGAATTGCCGCAGGTTCAGGCACTAAGGTCGAAGATGTAAACAGACTTCTCAAACAGTTCGACCAGATGCAGAAACTTATGAAACAGTTTACAGGCAAGGGCAGCAAAATGAATATGCGTAAGGCGAGAAAAGCTATCGCAGGCATGAACTTCGACAAGATGTCAGGCAAGGGCGGCGGAAATATCCCGTTCTGATTTGAATTATGCTTGAAAAAATTTTCGCAATACTCGGCGGTCTGCTGTGCGTCTGTGCCGCTTATTACGACTGGAACTGGTTCTTCGACAATATGAGAGCAAAACCTTTCGTAAAATGGTTCGGCAGGGACGGCGCAAGAACTTTCTATACAATACTCGGAATTATTCTTATAGTTCTGGGACTTTTGATTTAATGCTTTCAATGCGGTCTCCCGCCGCTTGATATACAAGAATTTTTTGGAGGTGAAAACAATGGCAGTTAAAATAAGACTCAGAAGAATGGGTGCTAAGAAAGCTCCTTTTTACCGTGTGGTAGTTGCTGACTCAAGATACCCCAGAGACGGAAGATTTGTTGAGGAAATCGGTTACTATGACCCCACAAAAGAGCCGTCAGTTGTAAAGATTGATGCTGACAAGGCTAAGAACTGGATTGCTAAGGGCGCACAGCCTACTGATACAGTAAAGGTTCTTCTCAAAAAAGAAGGCATACTTTAATGACGAAACTGCGAATCGGAGGGAGGACAGGTGTCCAAGCCCTCTTGTTCGGCAGAATATGGAGGATTTAACATGAAAGATTTACTTTATGCTATCGCAGCAGGTCTTGTAGAAGACAAATCAGCTATAAAAATCACAGAAGATGAACCCGATGCAGAAGGCGTTATAGTTTTCCACCTTACAGTTGCTCCCGATGATATGGGCAGAGTTATAGGAAAACAGGGCAGAATCGCAAAGGCACTCAGAACTATCATGAGAGCAGGAGCTGCCAAGAGAGACCTTAAAGTTTCTGTTACTATCGAGGAATAATATACAGAAAACCGCTGTTTTTCAGCGGTTTTTATATTTATAAAAAACCATCTCCCCCATTTAAAATCATGCTAAAAAAATTACTTGATAAAAAAATATGTTCGGATTGCAAGAAATGCTGTGTTTTTGATATATACGACATATGGGAAACACCCGTATTTTCGGAAGATATAAAAAATAAAACAATATTATTAAATCCCTGTGCGGAATTTGTCCCGAAAGACGGCGGATATATATTCAAGCCAAATGAAACAAGCCCCGACGGAAGTTTCCGCTGTCCCGCACTCTCGGAAAAAGGCTGCGTTCTCGGTGATGAAAAGCCTTTTATATGCAGAATATTCCCGTATATGATAATGGAATTAAATAACATTAAAGTTATAACAATAGCAAGCGTATGCACGGAAATTTACAACCGTCCGCTTTCGGAACTTGTAAGTTTTCTGAAAGACGGTCTTGCGGATAAAATATTTTCATATGCGGAAACTCACCCCGAAATAACAAGACCTTACAACGAAAATTATCCGATACTTATGATTAAAAAATAATTCCCCTTTTCAGGGGAATTTTTTTAATATCCGTAATAATTCTGGTCATAATAGGGGTCTGCGTATGCGTTGGGGTCATAATATGGGTCTGCATATGCATTGGGGTCATAATATGGGTCTGCGTATAAATTCGGGTCAGCATACGGGTCAATATATTCGTTCGGGTCTGCCTGCTGATTATCCGCATAGGGAACGGAATTATTATCCGTATTTGTATCCGTGTTTATATCTGTATTATTATCTGTTTTTTCCTGTTCGGGATTATATACAGTTCCCGAAGTATTGAGATATTTTGCGGGGTCATCATGTACGCCCAGATAACGCACTTCAAAATGGCAGTGAGGTCCTGTTGAATCGCCCGTAGAACCTACAAGCCCTATAAGCTGTCCCCTTGTGACATATTGTCCCTCTGTTGCCACTACATAACTCATATGTCCGTAAACTGTCTGATAACCGTTGAGGTGGTCAATCATTACAACATTTCCGTAACCGCCTGCGTTCCAGCCTGCCGTTACAATATATCCGTCATCTGCGGCATAGATATTTGTACCTGAATCCGCAGCGATATCAAGTCCCATATGGTTTCTGTTACTGATAAATACATCACTTATCCAGCCGCCGTTTACGGGCCATGCAAACTGTCCCGTACCCGTAAGAGGTCCGCCGTTATAGACTGTATCGGGATAATCCGGTCTTGCGGCTTCCATACCCACGCCCATTTGCTGAACGACAGGTTCTTTTGTGATTTCGCTGCTTATAGTTTTCCTTGATGATTCTATGCCGTCAATATAAGTAACTTCAATATTGCTTCTTTTTTCGCCCTTTTCGCCTTTTACAAGGAGTTTCTTAGTGCCGTAGTCAAGTGAACTGGTCTGAACTTCAATGGTTTCATAGTCGAGGAAAGAAAGTATTTCCATTTCTCTTGTATACTGTATCGGGAGAAAACTTTCATGTTCAATGACGTTTACGACCTGTCCCGGTAAGCATCTGTTTCTTATAATCGGATTAAGCTCCTCAAATTCGTTGAAATCCATGTTGTATTTCTGCGAAATTGTAACGGGAGTGTCTTTATCCTGAACAACATAAGTTGAATCTTTTTCCTTTGTTGAAGTCAAAAGGTTTATCATTTCACTTTCGTCAACTATACTGCTTGTGAGGTATATTCCGTCAACGTATTCAATTTTATTCACATAAGAAATATTTTTAACAACGCCCTCTGCGGAAAAATTCGCAAGCCTGTCGGCAAGGGCTTCCTTTACGGCTTTTGTATCTTTTACTGCGCCTGTAAACTCTCCGTCTATGTAGATTCCGTAAGCCTCTGCGAGTTCCTGCTCCGTTGCGGAAAGCATAGCATTTGCAAGCTGTAAAGAAGATACATACATATCATCATCTGACAATACTTTAACGGAAAGTTTCGCAACTGAATCAAAATCGTAGTCGGAATTTTCGTCATTATAGGCAAGACGTTTTTTAACTTCCTTTTCGGCTTCCTCAAAATCAGCCTCAGCGGAAATTATTCCTATTTCCTTTCCGTTGTATTCAACAGCTATTCCGTATTCGGTATTCACGCCGTAAGTTATAATTTCAAGGAGAATCGCTATTGAAACTATGGGCAGTATGTAGTTGAAAGTTGTGCGGAGGATTCCCTCCTCCCCGAAAAGAAAATACCCGATAAATTTCAATACTGCGTGGCGGTATTCTTCCTCGCCTTTTTTCTTGGCTTTTCTGACATCTTTTGACATTTCCTTTGAGAGTGCAACACGCCTGCGGAAAGAATCCGCCGACAAATCAAAAAATGCCGCTGTGCCTTTTCCTGCTGATTTTATAAGATTCCATATTTCGGAAAACAAAAACTTTCCGCCCTTTATAAACAGAAGTATTGCCGATTTGACAAAATCAACGACATAAAAGCCAATCCGTTCAAAAAAGCTGAATATCCCTTTGAGAAATTTCAAAAACAGTTCTCCTTTCATCAACAGAATTTATTTCCCGAAAGCAAGGGAAATATAAAAAACCGTACTTATTAATTATATCATTTTCAGAAAAAAATACAACATCAAATAAAGCTTTTTTTATATTTCGTATGACTGCACAAAATTTCAGTGTATTTCTCCCTTTAAATTACTTCTTTTAAATTAAATTTTTTATATCATCAGGAAAATCGGAACATACAGATATTGGAATACCCGTAACAGGCTGATTAAATTCAAGCCGTCCGCAGTGCAAAGCCTGTCTTTTTATATCTTCACATTCTCCGCCATAGAGTTCATCGCCCGCAAGGGGGTGTCCAATATATGAAAAATGTACTCTTATCTGGTGAGTTCTTCCCGTTTCGAGTTTTATTTCAAGCAGGGAATATTTATCATTATATTTTAATCTCCTGTAATGCGTGACGGCTTTCTGACCGTCCTCACGCACACAACCAGTATTATGCTGTTTTCGGCTCTTGCTATGGGAGCATTTACAGTTCCTGATTCTTCTGTAATACCGTGAACAACCGCATAATAAATCTTGCTGAAATTCCCTTGAAGAACATTTGCCGAATGAGAATCTTTTGCGACAATGCATAAGCCTGATGTGTAATTGTCAAGGCGGTGAATAGGTCTGAATGTAAGTTCGGGGAAAAGATATGCAAAATAATTCCCCAAAGTATCATTATGGTGCTTTAATGACGGGTGAACGGGGATTCCCGAAGGCTTGTCGAAAACTATTATATTTTCGTCCTCATAGGCTGTTCTGATATTCAAATCTTTGTTTGGTTCAAGAAATTTATCGTCATCAATGCGGAGGATAATAATATCTCCGTTGTTCACAGTATCAACCGAACGAATCAGCATACCGTTTCTTGTCATACCGTTTTCACGGTGTTTAAGCTTTGTCAGCAGCCGTTTTGAAACGCCTTTTTTTCCTGTGAGGAATTTTTCGAGGGTCATGGGGTTTGGTATTTCTGCCAAGAATACTATTTCTTTCAAAATATTCGTCCTCTTTCCTGAATATTGATATACATAGTGAAAAAGCCGTCATAAATTCGGGAAATACATATGGTACGGCTATGACTGTAAGCATTAAAAGCCCGTAACTGAAAATTATTTTAATTAATATTTTCTTTCTGCCTTTGAGAAATCCAAAAGAACCGAAAACTATTCTCAATATGCTTTTGTCCCTGTATTCAGCCATTATAAACGGCACAGACAGCATATTTATCTTTACAGAAAAATACAAATACAGAAAAAACAAAGACAATGCAAACGAATGAACCGCAGGAAATAATTTGTCGCTTTCAAGAAATCTGTATGACATAACGGCTGATATTATAACAGGGAAAGAAAATAACACGCTGATTATTTTAGTTAAAAAAACTGCCCCCGCACATCTGCGGAATGAATTTCTGCCGAGTATTATTGAAGAAATGGGCGTGAAATTTTTTCTGTCACGGCATATTTCACTCAGTCTGACCGCCATTGCATAATACAGCGGTTCGCATACAAGACAGCGGACAAGTGTAAATAACGTCCATGATACAAGCTGTATTTTTACCGCACCTGTAAGAATATCTATCGGTTTCATTTCCCCGTAGTACAAAAGCAAACTGTATATAGCGGTTTCCGCAAGCCTGAAAATAAGTTCCGCACCAAAAGGCAGAATACATATCATAAGAACAGCCGTTCTTCTGCCTTTAAGATATTTCCGTGAAAAGCGCATAAGTTCCCTGACTTTCATAATATCCCCCTGTAAAATTTATAAGGATATTATTTGAAGAAAATCAAAAATTATACTTTTTATCAGTCGGGAATATGTTCATAGGGGCAGTAGCCCATTATTTCAAAAGCCTGAGAATTAAGCCACATCTGAGTATTTATCATTATGTCAAAGCCCTCTCCTGCGGAGGCGTTTAAATATTTCGGGTCATATTTCGGAAGTCCGAAACACGAAAGCAGATTTGAAATAATTCCCGCATGAGTAATCAAGGCACTCCTTGTTATTCCGCTTTGCATCATATCAATAATTATGTTATGAAGTGCGGAAAAAGTTCTTGCTGTCATTTCTTCAAGGCTTTCGCCCTGCGGAGGTCTTGTATCTTTTCCGCCCCTCAGCCATTTTTTATAGTCATCACGGTTTATGAGTTCGTCAACGCTTTTGTTTTCAAAAATTCCCAAATCAAGTTCCCTAAGACCGTCAACTTTTACAAGTTCCGTTTCAGGGAAAAGTATATCTGCGGTTTCTGTACATCTTCTCAGCGGAGAGGAATACACCTTGTAAACAGTGGGATAATCAAACTTATCCATTTTTGATGCGAGTTCGGAAGCACCTTTTGCCGAAAGGGGCATATCCGTCTTTCCGATATATATTCCTTTTTCGTTAGCCTCGGTCATGCCGTGGCGGATAATGCTTATTCTGTAACCTGTCATAACAACACTCCTTTATATAATTTCAACAAAAAACATATATATTTTTTGACACTTTCATATTATTCACAAAAATCACCAAAAAACTTCAAATTTATTTCATATTTACGCATATTTACATATTATACATTTTGTATTATAATAGTATTAGTTTATGTTTTGTGCGTTTTTATTAATCTATCACAGGAGGAAATCTATATGAATTCTGATTTCGCAAGAATTATAACCCTACAAAGAAAAGAAAGACATATATCCCAGAAACAGGCGGCGGCTGACCTCGGTATCTCTCAGGCACTTCTCTCCCACTACGAAAAGGGAATCCGTGAGTGCGGACTCAATTTCCTTGTAAAAATCGCAGACTATTACAATGTTTCATGCGACTATCTCCTCGGAAGAACCCCCGAACCCGAAGGAAAAACCATAACCATTGAGGATATCCCCGATGATGACGGAAACAACACCCTCAAAATGCCCTCTCCCGAAATAATCAACTTCAACAGAAGAATTATAAACAATTCAATAAGCCTTCTGTTCAACCTCGCCCAGAAAGCAAACAGCATTACCCTCATAAAAGAAGTTTCTTCTTATCTCATGCTTTCGGTCTATAAGCTTTTCAGAATAGTCTACAACGCAAACCCTCACAATGACCAGAAACTTTTCAGAATCCCGAAAGTAATCGCAAACGACAGCGCAAATGCCATAATTTCAATGAGTGAAGCCGATATCAAAGCTGCATCAAGCGGTATCCCCCTTGACGGAAATGACTGCGTAGACAATTTCGATACCCTTTACATAACAACTTCAACCCTGCAAAAAGACTATTCACAGTATTCCTCATCTCTCCTCAACCTCATAAAACGAAGCGAAGAAAGTATCGCAAGAACCCGTGCAAAATACCGTGGTTCGGACAACAGCAACAGAGGATATTAAAGCACAGATATTATTATAGCATAAATTTCATAAAAAGAAAAGCCCTGAATAAAAATAATATTCTCCCTGATGTTTCGGGGAGAATATTTTACTGCCAATTTTCAAATTTTGTATTGTAAAACATGAAAAAATATGATATAATATCCTTACGGGCTGTTTTCCGCATAAAACAATTTAAGGAGTGTGCATTATGGTCACGTTTGAAAACCACATAGGTCAGATTTCGGTTACTGAAAATTATATAACAGAACTTGTCCGCCATGCTGTCTGCGACTGTTTCGGCGTTGCTGATGTATGCAGTGTAAGTACATTCCGCTCCGCTGTTTCCGCAATTACAAAGGGAAAGCTTTTCAGGCGCAGAGGAGTGGTTGTTCGTACCGACAAGGACGGCGGTTTTGTCATTGACCTCCATATAAAGGTTTCCTATGGCACAAATATCTCCGCAGCCGTAAGCAGTATTATTCACAAAGTAGGTTTTACTGTTGAGGAGGCTGTCGGAATTAATGTAAACAAGATAAATGTCTATGTTGATGATATGAATTACTGATTGGAGGATTTTGATAGTGATAAACGGTGCTTTGTTCAGGGACGCTGTTATTTCCGCTGCGATAACTATTAACAACAGAAAAAGAGAAGTTGACGAACTCAACGTCTACCCCGTTCCCGATGGCGATACAGGTACAAATATGTCTATGACAATAGGCAATTCAATAAACGAACTCAAAAGAATGTCCGACAATTCCACAATTGCGGAAGTTTCCGCCGCCGCCGCTTCTGCATTTCTCAGGGGCGCAAGAGGAAATTCGGGAGTTATTCTTTCACTTATATTCAGAGGAATTTCAAAAGGTCTTACAGATGTTGAAGAAGCAGGCTGTGAGGATTTTGCAAAGGCACTTTCCCTCGGTGTGGAGGCTGCATACAAGGCTGTAATGAAACCCGTTGAAGGTACTATTCTGACTGTTGCAAGGCTCTCGGCAGAAAAAGCAAAGGAAACTGCACTTTCAACAAATGATACAACTGTTTTCTGGCATGATGTCTGTGCGGAGGCAGAGGCTACCCTCGCAAAAACCACTGATATGCTCCCACAGCTCAAAAAAGCAGGTGTTGTTGATGCAGGCGGTATGGGTCTTACCATAATATTCCGTGCAATGTATGACGTTTTCAACGGCGGAAAAATAGCCGAACCCAGCGAAAATACCCAAAAAGAAGAAAAATCGGATTCTTTCAGGGCTGCCGCAAGTCAGTACGATGACGATATAACCTTTACTTACTGCACGGAATTTATGTTGCAGAAAAAAGAAAACTGCCCAGACCCTTTCATGCTCAGGGCTTATCTTGAAACTATCGGCGACTGCGTTGTGCTTGTTGATGATGATAAAATAATAAAAGTCCATGTTCATACCGACAACCCCGGAAATGCTTTGCAGAAAGCCCTTGAATTTGGTTGTTTCATCAATGACCCCAAGCCCAAGATAGAAAATATGCGTATACAGCATGAAAACCGCTTAAAGGAAACAAAACAGCTTGAAGAAGGTTTTGCGCCTGCACTTCCCGAAAAACAGTTCGGTTTTGTGGCAGTCTGTGCAGGTCACGGGCTTGAAGCCATGTTCGGTGACCTCGGTGTTGATATCGTTGTAAAGGGCGGTCAGACCATGAACCCCTCAACAGATGATATTTTAAGGGCTGTGCTTGCAACTCCTGCGAAAACTGTTTTCGTTCTGCCGAACAATAAAAATATAATTATGGCTGCGGAGCAGGCTGTAAGACTTACGGACAAGAATGTCTGTGTATTGCAGACAAGAACCATTCCGCAGGGAATCTCCGCAATGCTTGCCTTTGATGAAAGTCTCAGCCTTTCCGAAAACCGCATAAATATGACTAAGGCTTTTGAAAAAGTCTCCACGGGTCTTATAACTTTTGCCGCAAGAAATTCGGAATTTGAAGGTCATACCATAAAAGAAGGCGAAATCCTCGCCCTTGACAACGGAAAACTTGCATTTACAGAAAAAGATATCAACAAGGCTACTCTCAAACTCGCAAAGAAACTCACAAAAGGCGATGCAAGCTATGTAACGTTAATCTACGGCGCAGATGTCACGGAAGAAAGCGCAAAGCGTATGCATCAGCTTCTGGAATCAAAACTGAACGACAAAATTGAAGTAACGCTTGTAAACGGCGGTCAGCCCGTATATTATTACATTCTTTCAGTTGAATAAACAAAAAACGCAGGTTTTCGCCTGCGTTTTGTTTTTGTCATTCGTCTGCCGAACCTGTCTGAATATCTTTTACTTCTTCTTCGGAACTGTCCTGAGTTTCGATTGTGGCGGGGTCAACTCCCATAGCCCTCATCAAATCATCTTCTGTGAAAAACTCAAACTCATCTGTTTTATCGAAATAATAATAGGTCATGCCTGTTTCGTCACCGAAAGTCATAATAAATTCTCCGTCCTGAAAATAGAATGACATACTTGTTGATTCGTCAACGGATTCATCATTTGCCTCAGCGGTCAGGCTGTTTTCGTCATACGCCCATGTAAATGCCAATACTGCGTCTTCGCTTCCCTCAATTCCCGTACTGAGAGTACCTGTCTTGTCGTCCTTTATTTCCACCTGTACAAAGATATTTAAAGGAATACCGTAAATATCTCCCTCTGTTACAACGCCGTCAGAGTTAATCTTCTTGCACTCCCACTTTCCGACAAAATCTTCTTCCTTTGATTCATCGGGATTGTAAGCAGGCATGGTAGAAGTTTCAATCTGCGGAAGTTCTTCTGTTGTTTCGTCTGTCGAAACTGTTGTATCCGCATTTTCGGAAGAACTCTCGGTAACGTCCTCGCTTTCGGAAGTTTCCTCACTTTCGGAAGATGAATCTTCTGTTTCTTCCTCGGAAGTTTCCTCAACGTTATCTGTTACGCTTGATTCTGCCTCGGAAGATGATTCGCTTTCACTGTTTTTGTTGCTGCCGCAGCCTGTAAAGCAGGTTACAGCAATAAGTGATGCAAATGCAATGCCTAATAATTTGTTCATAAGCATTCTCCTTTTTGATAAATTACAATGAATATTATAACATATTAAATGTATAATGTAAATATCAAAAATATGAAAAATTATGACAGATTAAAACACGAAATATAACAATTATTACTATTATGTTGCAAAGGCTTACGGATTATTCCCGACATTAAAATAAAAAAGGCGGATAAATCCGCCTGAATTATTCTTTTGTTTCGGTTTCTTTTTCATCTGTATCCGAATCGTCAAGGACATATCCTTCCGATTCCATCTGTGCATAAATCTTGTCTTCTTCTTCTTTTGTCATGGGAGTGAACTCATCAACCTTTTTGAAATACATCTGCATAAAGTCCTCATCATCAAACATTACAAGTTCGCCGTCCTGAATTATGCAATTGTCATAGGGATTTCCGTCAGTATCGGTCAATATCAGTGTGTTGTCGCTGTATTCCCATGTAAGTCTGCCTGCCTCGTCATCGGGCGAAACCATAAATGAGGAAACTTTTGCGGTTTTGTCGTCATTTACTTCAAACTGAATCATCTTTGAAATAGGAACATCTGCATAGCCTGTTTCAGTTCCCACTGTTGAAACAAGCTTTGAACACTCCCATTTTCCGACAAAATCAGTTTCAGCCGCAGTATCGGCGGAAAGTTCGGGAAGTGCCTCTGTTTCAGGCATATAATCTATGGAAATTTCCGGTTCTTTTGATTCTTCTGTTTCTTCTGTTTCTCCTGATTCTGCTTTTGAACTTTCGGACGAAACCTGAGAGCTTTCAGATGTATTTGCGGAATTTCCGCAAGATACCGAACAAACTGCAACAAGAAACGAAATGACTGCAATACTGAAAAGTTTTTTCATATTTATTCTCCTTTATGCGTTTAATGATGATTTTATAACATTAAAAATTATTACAATGAAAAAGGGGCAGACAACATATCCGCCCCTTATTTTAATTATTCTGAAAGTTCTGCGCCTGCTGTTGTCTCAACTGCTGTATCGTCTGTAATCTCAGAACCGCCTTCTTCCAGGTCAACGCCCATGCTGCCTAACATATCCATGAAGAACTTTTCAACATCTTCTTCTGAAACCTCTGTAAACTCATCAACTTTTTTGAGGTACAACTGCATTTCATCGTCATAAATTACAAGTTCGCCGCCCTGAATAACGCCTTCAATGGATTCGCCCTCAGAATCCAAGAGTGAAATTGTATTTTCTGTATAAGTCCATGTCATTGAAGAATCGGCATCAGCTGAATCAAAAGATGAAGTAGCGGCTGCTGTGTAATCAGCGTTGATTTCAATCTGCATAAGAGCGGGGATTGAAACGCCAAGTGAATCACTGTCGAATGTTCCTTCGGGTGTTCCGTCAGATGAAACAAGTCTTACACATTCCCACTTGCCTGCAAAATCAGTTTCTGCTACTGTATCGGGAACGATTTCGGGAAGTCCTGCGAGTGTTGTTGCTTCTTCGCCGTCAGCGGCAGCAGTTGTTGTTGTTTCTTCCTCAGTAGCTTCCTCAGATTCGGTAGTTTCCTCCTCTGTTGCCTCCTCAGTAGTTTCTTCCTCGGTTTCTTCCTCTGTTGTTTCTTCTTCTGTTACTTCTTCCTGTGCGGCATCATCAGCAACCTTTGAGCTGCTTGAAGAAGATGCTGTTTCGGTTTCAGAGCTTCCACATGAAGCAAAGCTGCTTACGATAAGAAGTGAAGCGACTGCAATACTAAAAAATTTTCTCATTTTTGTTTCTCCTTTGTTTTATCTTGGTTTTTGTTTACGGTATTATTATACCACAATAAATTGTAAATGTAAATATCAGAAACATTAAAAATTATTACAACTTTCAGGCAGAAATATGATAATTATTACGATTCATCTACAAAAAAGAAAAAAAATCCCCTCGGTTTGATTCGAGGGGAATAATTATCAGAGGGGATATTTATTAATAGAACCAGATGTATCTTGAATCTACCCAGCCGTAGTAGTCTCCGTCATCGCTGTCAACGAGTTCATACCATGTGATACCCTTTGAAACGCATACATTTGCTGCTCTTACGTGCCATGCATTTTTAAGGTCTTTGCGTACTGTTGACTTCTTGCCGTTGAATGCAACATAGTCTGCTGTATAGCCTTCAACGATTCCGCCGTTTGTGCTTAACTGTCCGTAGAGATTGCAGGGTGTTATATCAGCGTAGAAGTCGATATAGCTTGAATCTACCCAGCCGTAGTAGTCGCCGTCATCAAAGTCAACGAGTTCATACCATGTGATACCCTTTGTAACGCACTTGCTTACAGCCTTTACACTCCATGTATTTCCGAGGCTCTTGCGAACTTCTGCTCTTGCACCGCCATATACAACATAAGATGAGTTATAGCTTGCAACTACACCGCCGTGAGTATTTATTGTACCGATTTTATTGCAGGCTGTCTGCTGTGCGCCCATGTTCTGATAATACTGTGAGCCTGCTGTTCCGATTTCACCTGAGTTTGCCGATGCTGCCATAGGTACGACGATTGAAAACTTGTCGTTTGCCTTTCCTGCGAAAAGAGCTGCACCGCCAACGATTGTAATTGCCATTGCTGTTGTTAATACCTTCTTAAACATAATTCATTCCTCCAAAACATTTTTTTCTCAAATTTTTATTTTTTAGTAACGTCTTTGACGTTCTGTCTATATATTCGTTTGAGCAGACAGAAAAGGGACATAAATTTTTGAAATTTTTCAAAAAAATTTTTCAGGGGAAAAAATTATAAAAACTCCCCGTTTCATAGCGGGGAGTTACACTGTATATTCAGTTTTTTAATTTTCTTCAATCCAGCTAAAATTTGTTTTTTCATCTCCTTTGTTTTGATTTAATTTTTGCGGTTTTCAATTACATACCCTGAATCTGTCTGTAAACGTTTCTTAAAAGTGTGTAATTACATTTTTCAAATGATAATAAAATTGTCTTACCATATCATAAAGCATTATTTCTTTCATCTCCTTTGTTTTTTAATAATCTTAATTTTTATGATTAAGCACTAAAATGTCTGATTATACTGCGTATAAATTCAGAAAAATCCAAACAGCCCATTTCTTTCATCTCCTTTATTTTAATTTAATTTCTGTGGTTCTCAGTTACTTGCCAAAAATCCCAAGATAGAGTTTTCTAAAAACTTCAAAAATACCCATTTCTTTCATCTCCTTTGTTTTAATTTAATTTCTGTGGTTCTCAATCATTAACCACCAATCAAAGAAAAAAGTTTTCTTAAAGCTTCAACAAGACCCATTTCTTTCATCTCCTTTCTGTTGTTTTTTTTACGTTTTGTAACGTTCTGTCTATATATTCGTTTCCACTGACAGAAAAGGGACAAAAAATTTCAAAAAAATATCTCCCCGAAATCAGGGAGATATTTAAAATATTTATCCGAGGAACTTTGCCGAAATTATTGTATATCCGTAAGATGCAATTGTTACGCTGTCATTTTCGCAAGCTCCGCCGTATTCGGGCTTGAAATCACAGAAACGTGGAATTTTTAACGAAAGATTTTCCAGACAGACTTCTTCACTGCTTCTGTTGACGAATACAATATAATCTCTTTCTTTGCCCTCTCTTGTAAATGCGGCAATTCTTGTGTCTATTATGTCTTCATCATTGATTATGAAATAAGTTTTTCCGTATTTCATGTTCGGAATGGCTTTTCTCACACGGCTGAGTTCCGAAACATAGGCGATAAGTTCCTTGTCCTCATGACCCCACGGATAGCACCTGCGGTTAAACGGGTCTTTATATCCCTGCAAACCTGCCTCATCTCCGTAGTATATACTTGGTACTCCGGGGAGGAAAAACTGCAAAGCCATAGCAACTTTAAGCAGATTCTTTCCGTGTGCATACTGTTCATCGGAGAGGTATCTTTCAGCCATCCAGTCTTTCGTCTTGTCATCGCAGTATTCACCGCCAAGACGGTTTATAGCCCTTTCGATATCATGCGTGGACACAAAATTCATGAGTACGTCAATGGTTGGCTTCGGATAGTGTTCAAGAATAGTCATTATTGAATCAATGAAATATCTTGCATCTCCGCCCTTTACAAAGTTTATAATTGCCTCTCTGAACGGATAATTCATAACGGAATCAAGCTGGTCGCCGAGGAGATAACGCCTTTTTATGCCGTAACTCTCTTTATTTGAGGCATCTTCCCATACTTCGCCTATTACTATTTTGTCCTTGCTGAAATTCTTGACGGATTTTCTTAAATTATTTAAAAACTGGTCAGGGAGTTCGTCAGCAACGTCAAGCCTGAATCCTGCCGCACCCTTTGAAAGCCAGTAATGCAGCACACCCTCGTCACCGCAGATAAATTTTGTGTAATCTTCATTGTTTTCGCATACGTTCGGGAGAGTATCTATGCCCCACCATGCTTCATACACATTCGGATAGTTGATAAACGTGTACCAGTCATAATATTTGCTGTCTTTTGACTGATATGCGCCCTGTTCGGGATATCTGCCGTTCTTGTTGAAATAAACGCTGTCTGCGCCCGTGTGCGAGAATACACCGTCAAGTATAACGGATATGCCGTATTTTTTTGCCTCCTGACAGAGTTCCGCAAATTCTTCATTTGTTCCGAGGAGGGGGTCTGCTTTCATGTAGTCAGCCGTATTGTACCTGTGGTTTTCGTGGGATTCAAAAATCGGGTTCAGATATATGCAGGTAACGCCGAGGTCATGCAGATATTCAAGTTTTGACTGTATGCCTGCGAAATCTCCGCCGAAATAGTCATTGTTCCATACATGACCGTTGTGGTCGGGTCTGTAATAGGGAGTTCCGCCCCAGTCGTCACGGAGAACTCTGCCTTCGGGGATATTTTCGTGTACTTTTCCGCTTTTGCAGAATCTGTCGGGGAAAATCTGATACATTACACCGCCCTTTAAAAAATCGGGGGTTTCATAGTCGTTTTCATATACGGTAAGCTGAAAAAGTTCGCCTTCCTGTTCTGCGCCTATGTGTGAATTTATCTTTTTTATATAGTGGCGTATTCCTCCGCTTGTATATGAAAAATAATAATAGTGGACATCGCTGTATCTTGGGTTATATTCGCAGGAATATACAAAACAGTCCTGTTCTTCGCCCGAAACGTACATAGGTATGAACCTCTCTTTGAATCCCGTCCTGAAAAGAACAAGTACAGGCGGAAAATCAGGTCTTATATCCTTTGCAAGCCTTATTGAAAAACGACAGGTTTCATATTGTCTTATCGCTCCGAAAATTGACTTATAACTCAAATGCCATGTGTCGTAAACAGGTTTCATTGAAATCCTCCTTGATTTGACATATCCGCATATTGCATATATTAAACGGATATTTTGATGTTTTTTTGTAAGTTTGATATTACTGCAAAAAAAGGGGACGTTTTATTCGTCCCCTTTTCGGGTATGATTATCTTAAATGCCAGATATTGTCAGCATATTCTGTAACTGCTCTGTCAGCGGAGAAAATTCCTGCTCCTGCTATATTGTTGAGTGACATCTTAGCCCATTTCATCGGGTCATTGTAGCACTCTGTAATATATGCCTGAGCTTTTCTGTAACTGTCAAAGTCGGCGAGAACCATATAGGGGTCTCTGAGTCTGAGAGAATCCGCAACATCAACGAATGTACAGCCGTTTATGCCGTGATACATACGCTCAATGGCGATATTGATTCTGCTGTCGTTCTTGAAATAGTCATCGGGGTTGTAGCCTCTTGCTTTGAGTTCGTTTACCTGCGGAGTTGTCATGCCGAATATAACGATATTGTCCTCACCGCAGGCATCTTTGATTTCAATGTTTGCGCCGTCAAGAGTACCAAGAGTAACCGCACCGTTAAGCATGAGTTTCATACAGCCCGTACCTGATGCCTCTGTACCTGCTGTGGAAATCTGCTCTGATATATCAGCGGCGGGCATGAGGTGTTCGGAAAGTGTAACGCAGTAGTTTTCAAGGAATACGACTTGAAGTTTTTCGCTTATCTTGGGGTTCTTTCTGATTTCTTCGGAAACTGCCCATATAAGCTTGATAATCTGCTTTGCGAGGAAATATCCCGGTGCAGCCTTTGCAGCGAACATATATGTCTTGGGTGTGAAGTCAGCATCGGGATTTTCAAGGAGATAAGCATAATCCGCAAGAATATTCAGTGCATTGAGGTGCTGTCTCTTGTATTCGTGCAGACGCTTTACCTGAACATCAAAAATGCTGTCGGGATTAAGGATTATGCCGCTCTTTTTCTTGATGAGCTTTGCAAAATCGACTTTGTTTGCCTTTTTAACTTCGAGGAGGCTTTTGAGTACCTCTTCATCATTCTGGAAATCTCTGAACTTGATGAGTTCGGAAGCGTCCTTTATGAACTTGCTGCCGATTTTCTCGGAGAGAAGCTTTGTAAGTCTGGGGTTTGACTGATAGAGCCATCTTCTGTAAGCTATGCCGTTTGTGACATTTTTGAACTTATAGGGAGTATATTCATATTCATCATGGAATACGGAATCCTTGATTATCTGCGAATGAAGCTTTGAAACGCCGTTTACGCTGTGTGAAGCCGCAACACAGAGAGTAGCCATGTGGATTTTTCCGTCCTTGACGATTGACATACTTGTTGTCTTTGCGCTGTTGCTGTTGTTGAACTTCATGAGTTCTTCGCAGTATCTTCTGTTTATCTCAATGATGATATTGTAGATTCTGGGAACAACACGCTTTACAAGGTCGATATCCCACTTTTCGAGAGCCTCAGCCATAACTGTATGGTTTGTATACGCAAAGGTTCTTGTAACGATATCCCATGCTTTTTCCCACTGATAACCGCAGTCATCGAGGAGTATTCTCATAAGTTCGGGGATAGCGAGTGTGGGGTGAGTGTCATTTATATGAATAGCAACCTTGTCGGGGAGATTTTCGAGTGTGCCGTAAACGTTCATGTGGTCGTTTACGATATCGCCGATTGAAGCCGCACAGAGAAGGTACTGCTGGCGCAGACGGAGGTTTTTGCCTTCTTCGTGGTTGTCATTGGGATAGAGAACCTTTGAGATACAATTGTCAATTGCATTCATTGAATAAGCCTCAGCAAAGTGACCCTCTGCGAATTTCTCCATGGCTTCGGGGCTGAATCCCGGAGATTTTGCTCCCCAGAGACGGAGAACGGAAACTGCCTCCGAATCATATCCCGAAACATACATATCATAAGGTGTAGCTATTACTGTCTTGTAATTTGTATGGGTAGCGTGATAGTGCTGATTGTCCCATGTTTCCTGAACTTCGCCGTCAAAATGAACTTCTATTGCAAGTTCGGGTCTGGGAACGAGCCATACACTTCCGCCGGGAAGCCAGTCATCTGCAAGCTCTATCTGCATACCGTCTTTGAGTTTCTGTCGGAAGATACCGAACTCATAGCAGATTGAATAGCCCATTGCGGGAAAACCTGTTGTTGCGAGTGCATCAAGGTAACAGGCAGCAAGTCTGCCGAGACCGCCGTTTCCGAGACCTGCATCGGGTTCCTGTTCAAAAATCTTGTCAAGGTTTATATGACTGGTTTTGAGGAATTTTGAAACATCGGCAGCAATTCCGAGGTTGTAGAGGTTTGTTTTGAGCGAACGTCCCATAAGAAATTCCATTGAGAGGTAATAAATCTGTTTTCCGCCAACGGAATGTGTGTGGTTGATAAACTCATTTCTCTTTGTTCTGAGTATATCAACGATTATTGAAGAAAGTACCTGATAAACCTGTTTGTCTGATGCTTCCTCAGGTGTAACGCTGAAAAGAACCTGAAGTTTTTTAGGAAAATCGCTCTTGATTTTTTCCATAAGCATATCCGTCTGATTATTTGCCATACATAAATCTCCTTCTGCCCGAACGGGCGTTCTTTTGGTCATACATTTTCTTACGCACAGGGAAAACACTCCCTGCGGGAAATAAATTTAAAAACTTTCGTATTTATATTATAGCATATTTTGATAAATTTTTCAATTGGATATTTCAACAAATATTTATCAACGGAATCAACATATTACCGAAACAGAAACATTAAAATCTATTTTATGCATATATTCTGAATATTATTTCTGTATATATTACCCAAAAAAACGGCTTTTTACCTTGTTTTATGCCGAAAAAAGAATTTTATTCCCTCAAATCAAAAAAAATCCTAAAAAAATTTTGAATTATTTATTGAAATTCTGTTCATTATGTGTTATAATGTATTAAATGGCTTTGGGCGGAGTGCTTAACCGTCCGACAAGCAAAAAACGAAGAAAAGGAATGGTAGACATGAAGAAAAATAAAGGGTTCTCCATACTCAGACTGCTTATAGTAATTATATGCATTTTTTCTGTAATTATTTCTGTCGGAGTAAACGTACTCTTTACACAAAGCAAAATTCCCCACATAAGCGACAGGTACATCTACATAGTGGAAGAACCTAATCCCCTCGAAGGCGTAGTTTCAACAAATGCGGCTTTAATTGCAAAAGAGGCAAAGAATATAAGCGTTGCCGCAGGAGATGTTGTTATATGCTACCCCGCAGATGACCCGAGCAAACTCACAATCAGAAGCATAAACGCCGTTGTCGAATCCGAATACGGTACGGAAAGATATTATACAAGAGATTCCGTTCACGAGGATAATACGGATTCAATCACAAAAGACAGAATAGTCGCTGTCTGCACAGGCTACCCCGAAAGCATAGAACTCGGTAAATTCCTGCTCTTTACACTCGATATAAAGGGAATTATCGCCGAACTTATCGTTCCCTGCGCCATACTCCTCATAATGCTTATCGTGAAAATAGCTTCTTCAAAGGGCAGCGAAGATGATGAGGACGATGAGGACGAAGATGACGAAGGATACGGATTTTACAGCTATGACGAGAACGAAAGCAAAAAGTCCTCAAAGAAAAAACCTCAGAAAAACAGAAATCCCCTCTATGAACCCGAAATGAAGCCCGCTGTAAATGACGAGCTTGAAAGAAAGAAAATGTCCATAGCAGAGAATTTCAGCCAGAAAGAAGTAAACCACGATTCACCCTACCAGAAAGAAAAAGAACGTACAATGCAGTTTAAGGCTCAGAAAGCCGAAACAGAAAAGCTTGCAACAAAGAAAATAAATGCAAAGCCTGCATACCCTTCCCACGAGGCTGATTCTTCCGAAAATCTCTCAAAGCAGTCCGCAAAACCCCTTGAACTTGAAAGATTTGAAGCTCCTGCCCCCTCACAGACGGCAAATGTTCAGAAACCGGCAGCCCATGAAAAAGCCCCCGTACAGAATACGGCTGATGCTTCCGATATAAAGGGTCTTGACGACCAGAAAGCTCTCAACGTAAGGACACAAGCCCCTGCATCAATGCCTATTGCATCTTCCGCACCCGAAACTCCCAAGCCTGCTGAAAAGCCTGTTTCCGATTCTTCACCCGATATCTCCGATATCATAAGAAAAACAGAGAAAATCAGAAACAAGAAAAAAGTCGATGCGATGTCCGTTGATGACCTCATAAGAATGATTGACGAGGAAAAAAATAAACTTTAATGAAAAATCCCCTTTCGCCTGAAAGGGGATTATCTTTGGAAAAAAGCTGCCCGAACGAATCGGACAGCCTTTTTAATTATTCAACGTCTATATTGCTTTCAATGTAATTTACAATATCGCCGACTGTCTTAATTCCCTCTACTGCTTCATCGGGAATTGAAAGACCCTGCTCCTCATATTCTTCCTCAATAGTCTGGATAAGGTCAACAATGTCAAGTGAATCTGCGCCGAGGTCTTCCTGAATGTTAGCCTCTAATGTAACTGCGTCCTCATCGAGGTCGAGCTGCTCTACGATAATTTCCTTGATTTTTTCAAAAACCATTTCTTTTTCCTCCATTATATATGTTTTTTATTCAAAATCGGACAGATTTGTAAACTCTCCGATTTTTCTAAACTTAGTATAACGTTCTTTTAGCAATTCGTCAATATCTTTTTGCAATTTTTCACGAATTTTGAGTGACAAATATTCCTTGATATTTTCTGAAATTTTGTCTAAATCGTTGTGTGCGCCCCCAAGAGGCTCTTTTATAACAGTTTCGGCAACACCGAGGCGGAGCATATCTTCGGCTGTTATCTTCATAATATTGCAGGCTTCCTGCTCACGGGAAGCATCTTTCCAGAGTATGCTTGCGAATCCTCTCGGAGAAACTACCGAATACTGTGCATTTTCAAGCATGGCAAGCTCATCGCACACGCCGAGCGCAAGTGCGCCGCCGCTGCCGCCCTCTCCGAGAACCACTGATATTACTGGCGTTCTGAGTGTCATAAATTCGGCAATATTTTTGGCGATAGCCTCACCCTGACCTCTTTCCTCCGCAGCAATTCCGCAGAATGCCCCCGGAGTATCTATAAAGCAGATAACGGGTCTGTGGAATTTTTCAGCCTGTTTTGCAAGCCTTAAAGCTTTTCTGTAACCTTCGGGGTGGGGCATCGCAAAATTGCAGTTTTTGTTTTCGTTTATATCCCTGCCTTTTACCTGTGCTATGACTGTAACGGGGATACCGTCAAGAACTGCAACTCCGCCTATAATAGCCTTGTCGTCACCGTAAAGGCGGTCGCCGTGCATTTCATAAAATTCGCTGAATATAAGCGGAATATAATCCCTTATGGTGGGTCTGCCCTTTGTATGGACAAGCTGAAGTCTTTCCCATGCAGTTTTTTTCTCGTCCATTTTCAGTCCTCCCCGTATCCGTGAATTTTAAGAAGATGATACAACGTACTTCTCATTTTTTTTCTGTCGGCAATCATATCGACAAAACCGTGTTCCTGCATAAATTCCGCAAGCTGAAAATCTTCGGGAAGTCTTTGTCTTATGGTGCTTTCAATTACTCGCCTGCCCGCAAAGCCTATCAAAACTTTCGGTTCTGCGATTATAACATCTCCGAGAGATGCAAAGCTTGCTGTAACTCCTCCCGTTGTGGGGTCTGTAAGGACTGTTATATAAAGCCCTCCCGAATCGCTGTGAAGTTTTACTGCGCCCGATGTTTTAGCCATCTGCATAAGGGAAACTATACCCTCCTGCATTCTTGCGCCCCCCGATGCCGTAAAGAGTATCACGGGGAGTTTATTTTCCGTGGCATATTCAAAAGCTCTTGTTATTTTTTCGCCGACAACGCTGCCCATACTTCCCATCATATAACGTGAGTCCATAATGCCCGCAACGACTTCTATGCCTCTTATCGTGGCTGTACCCGTTACAACGGCATCATTGAGACCCGTACTTTTGCGGAGTTCCTGCTGTTTTTCGGAATAGTCGGGAAAATCTATCGGATTTTTGCTTATCATATCGGAATCAAGTTCCCTGAAACTGCCCTCATCAAAAGTTATTTCGATTCTTTCGGGTGTGGAAAGTCTGCCGTGATAGTTGCAGTTAGGGCATACCCTGTGCAGTTCCTCATATTTTTGCAGAAAGACAAGACTCTGACATCTGGGACACTTGACTGTTTCACGGTTATCGTCATCATTGTTGCTTCCGTTGAATCTTTTCTTAACAACGCCGAAAAAGCTTAACATACCTTCTCCCATTATATCACCGCCTTATTTCTTTTTATTTTTCTCCACATATCTGTTAAGGAAACCTATGTCATAATTTCCGCTGATAAATTCGGGCTGTTTGATGATTTCAAGCTGGAAATCTATATTTGTGTCAACGCCCTCAACGATAAATTCCGACAAAGCCCAGCGCATTTTTCTTATTGCGCCGTCCCTGTCAGCCGCATGAGCGATTAATTTGCTTATCATGGAATCATAATAGGGAGTAATTGTATAGCCCTGATAAACCGCACCGTCTATTCTTATTCCCGGACCGCCTGGAACATACAATGCTGTTATAGTGCCTGGGGACGGACGGAAATTAAATTCGGGATTTTCCGCATTTATACGGCACTCTATCGCATGACCCCTGATTTTTATATCGTCCTGAGTCACACGCAGAGGAAGTCCTGCGGCTACTTCAATCTGTGCGGTAACAAGGTCAAAGCCCGTAACTTCTTCGGTTATGGGGTGTTCGACCTGTATTCTTGTATTCATTTCCATGAAATAGAAATCCTTGTTTTCGTCAACAAGAAATTCTATTGTGCCTGCGTTGTAATATCCACATTCCCTTGCTGCGGTAACGGCAGCCTGTCCCATTCTTTTACGCAGTTCGGCATCAACAATGGGGCTTGGGGATTCTTCAAGGACTTTTTGGTTTCTTCTCTGCATTGAGCAGTCACGCTCGCCGAGATAAATTGTATTGCCTTTTTTGTCGGCAATTATCTGAATTTCCACGTGATGAGGATTTATTAAAAATTTTTCAATATAGACGGTATCGTCACCAAAGAAATTTTTAGCCTCCTGCTGTGCGGCAATCATCTGCGATTCAAGCTCTTTCGGGGAATCCACACGGCGTATGCCACGACCTCCGCCACCTGCGGAAGCCTTTACAAGTACGGGATAACCTGCCTTGTCAGCAACTTTCCTTGCCTCATCAAGAGAAGAAACAGCACCCTTTGAACCCGGGATAACAGGTACTCCTGCGGCTGCCATAGTTTCCTTTGCGGCAGCCTTGTCTCCGAGCATTTCAATTGATTTATAAGAAGGACCTATGAAAACAATCCCGCTTTTTTCGCATAATCTTGCAAACTCCGCATTTTCCGAAAGAAAACCGAATCCGGGGTGTATTGCCTCCGCACCTGTATTTACAGCCGCCTGAATTATTGCATTCATATTCAGATAGCTGTCTTTTGTGGCGGCAGGTCCTATGCATACAGCCTCATCTGCTATCTGTGCATGGAGAGAATTTTTATCGGCAGTTGAATAGACTGCAATACTTTTCACTCCGAGTTCACGGCAGGCTCTTATAATGCGTACTGCTATTTCTCCCCTGTTTGCAATGAGTATTTTTCTGAACATTATATATCTCCTTACGGATTATTTTTTCCCGTCAGTTACTACAAAGGTTATTTCGCAGGAAACAGCCTTTTCACCGCCCACGGAAGCCAGAGCCTTGCCTGTTCCGACAGGTCCTCTCTGCTTTATGATTTCAACTTCGAGGTCAAGGACATCTCCGGGAACTACCTGTCTGCGGAACTTAACCTTGTCCATACCGCCGAAAAGACCGATTTTACCTTTAAATTCGGGCTTTGAGAGCATACAAACCGCACCTGCCTGAGCGAGCATCTCAACCATGAGAACTCCGGGAGTTACGGGATAATTCGGGAAATGCCCCTTAAACCAGAAATCATCTTCTTTTATATATTTTCTTGCCTTGACCTTTACGCCGACTTCCATTTCCACTATCTCATCAATGAGGAGAAAGGGGTCACGGTGCGGAATTATTTCCATTATCTGTTCTTTATTCATTAAAACATCTGACATATTGTCATCTCCCTTATAATTAATCTCTGATTTATTTTATTATCATGACGGGCTGGTCATATTCAACAGCCTGACCGTCACTTACAAGTATTCTGTCAACAGTGCCGTCAAAATCGGACTGTATCTCGTTCATAAGCTTCATGGATTCTATAATCATGATAACATCGCCCTTTTTAACCTTGTCGCCGACTTTCACGAAAGGCGGCTTGTCGGGTGAAGGTGCTGCGTAGAAAGTTCCGACAATCGGGGATTTAACAATATTTCCGCCAAATTCAACAGGTTTTTCCGCTGTTTTTTCGGGAACGGCATTATTGACGGGCTGTGCCGCAGGCGGATTTGCGGAGAAATTCACGGGCGGCATCATCTGCGGAACAGGAGGCGGAGGGCATTTTCTCTTTGCCTCTATTAAGATTTCAGAATCGCCGTTTTTGATTTTTATTCTTTCAAGACCGTTATCATTAAGATAAGCGGAAAGATTTTTTATTTCTTCAAGTGTAAGATTGCAGGCTATAATTTTTTCAGACATTCCTGCACCTCCTCAGTCAGATATTTTTTTGAAGCAAAGTGTGGCATTGTGACCGCCAAATCCGAGAGAATTTGAAAGGGCTGCCTTTACTTCCTGTTCGATATTTCCGTTTATGCAATAGTCAAGGTCACATTCGGGGTCGGGATTTTCAGTGCCTACTGTGGCATGAATGAGACCTTCCTGAATGGTTTTCGCAGTAACGACAGCCTCAACTGCGCCTGCCGCACCGAGAAGATGACCTATCATTGATTTTGTGGAGCTTATTTTTGTCTTGTAAGCGTATTCGCCGAGAGCGACTTTTATAGCGGCAGTTTCATACTTGTCATTAAGACCCGTAGATGTGCCGTGTGCGTTGATATAGTCTATATCCGCAGGAGTAAGCCCTGCTTCTTCAATTGCAAGAGCCATACCCTTTCCTGACGCCTCACCCGTAGGCATGGGAGAAGTCATGTGATAGCCGTCACAGGTTGCACCGTATCCTGCTATTTCAGCGTATATTTTGGCATTTCTTGCCTTTGCGTGTTCATATTCTTCAAGAATAAGTATACCGCTGCCTTCACCGAGTACAAAACCGCTTCTGTCCTTGTCAAAGGGAATTGATGCCTTGTCTAAGTCTCCGCATTTTGTAAGGGCTTTCATATTTGCAAATGCGCCGTAGGTAAATTCTTCCCTTGCGCTTTCAGTACCGCCTGCTATGCATACATCAAGATATCCGTCCTTGATTTTGCGGAAAGCCTCGCCGATTGAATGAGTACCCGATGCACAAGCTGTTGTAACGTCAAAATTTGCGCCCCTGAAACCTGTTTTCATGGAGATAGTTCCCGCAGCCATATTGCTTATCATCATGGGAACATAGAACGGTGAAACTCTGCCTACACCTTTTTCAAGAAATTTCTTATGTTCATTGAGTGTAAGGTCTACTCCTCCAATTCCCGAACCGACTATAACGCCTGCCCTGTAAGGGTCTATATCCGAAAAATCGCTTCCTGCATCTTCAAGAGCCTCATTTGTTGCGACAACTGCATATTTTGTAAAAAGTTCCATGTGCCTTGCTTCTTTTTTCTCGAAACAGCCCTTTTTGCCGTAGTAAACCGTTTCATCAAAATCTTTAACAAGACCTGCAATTTTTATTCCTGTTCTTTCGCTGTCGAAATGTTCTATAAAGGACAAACCGTTTTTGTTTGCCTTTATTCCCTCCCAGAACTTTTCAACCCCCGTACCAAGCGGAGTAACTGCGCCAATACCTGTAATAACTACTCTTCTGCTCATAAAAATATACCTTTCTTCTTAAAAACATAATAATTCGCAATGCGAAATTATTTTTCAGATACTAATATTTTCTGTCACATTGAAAGTCCGCCCGAAATTTCTATAACCTGTCCTGTAACGTAAGATGCGTCCTCCGAAACAAGGAAAGATACAACAGAGGCTATTTCTTCGGGTTCACCGTATCTTCTGAGAGCTACTGCATCAAGCATTTTAGCCTTTAATTCGTCTGACAGAACGTCTGTCATAGGTGTGTGTATAAATCCCGGTGCAACGGCATTGCAAGTTATATTCTTTCTGCCGTATTCCTTTGCAATAGTTTTTGTCATGCCGATTATAGCGGCTTTTGATGCAGAATAATTAACCTGTCCGGGATTTCCGTAAAGACCTGCCACGGAAGAAACATTTACTATTTTTCCTTTTTTCTGTTTCATCATGACGGGGCATACAAGCTTCATCATATTGAAAACGCTTTTCTGATTTACGGCGATAACAGCATCATAATCTTCTTCTTTCATTCTTGCCATGAGATTATCTTTTGTTATGCCTGCGTTGTTTACAAGTGCGTCAATACTTCCGAAAGTATCTTTAACTGATTTGACCATTGTTTCGCAGTCCGCAAATTTTGAAACATCTGCGGAGAATATTTCAGCCTTAACGCCGAAAGCTCTGCACTCCTCTGCTACTGCGACAGCTTTTTCCCTGTCGGAATCGCTTGGATAGTGATTTACAGCTATATCAAAGCCGTCCTTTGCAAGTCTTTTTGCGATACACGCACCTATACCCTGAGATGCGCCTGTTATTAATGCTGTTGCCATATTTTCCTCCTGTTTAAATGTTAAGTAATTTTTCTGCTTGTGCCATTATTTCGTTTACTATTTCGGAGCAGGGCTTTATTTCGTTTATCATTCCTGCAATAGCTCCGCAGAGGAATGAACCCTCGTCAAGATTTCCGTCCTGAACGGCTTTTCTGAGTGAACCGAGTGTGAGTTCTTCAAATTCATCGGGAGTGAGAGAACCGTCTCTTTCACCGCTTGCAAGCTTCTTTGAGAATTTTGTCTTTATATTTCTGCACGGGTGACCTGTATATCTGCCTGTTACAACGCTGTCGGTATCTTTTGCTTTTATTACCAAATCCTTGAAAGTCGGGTGAATCTGACACTCATCTGATGCGAGGAAACGTGTACCAATCTGTACGCCCTCTGCACCGAGCATGAAAGCTGCCGCCATACCTCTGCCGTCAGCGATACCGCCTGCGGCGATTACGGGGATTTCAAGAGCGTCAACAACCTGCGGAACAAGGCACATTGTGGTATTTTCGCCGATATGACCGCCCGACTCAGTACCCTCGGCAACAACTGCGTCTGCACCTGCCTTTTCCATTCTCTTTGCAAGGGCAACTGACGGAACTACGGGAATAACCTTAACGCCTGCCTCTTTCCATGCGGGAATATATTTTCCGGGACTGCCTGCGCCTGTGGTTACAACTTTTACACCCTCATCAATGACAAGCTGTGCGAGGTCGTCCGCATTGGGTGACATAAGCATTATATTTACACCGAAGGGATTATTTGTTTTTTCCTTGCATTTTCTTATCTGGTCACGGAGATAGTCAATTGGTGCGCTGCCGCCTGCGATAAGACCTATTCCGCCCGCATTTGAAACGGCTGCTGCGAGGGTGTGTTCTGCTACCCAAGCCATACCGCCCTGAATTATGGGGTATTTACAGCCTAAAAGTTCTGTGATTCTTGTTTTCATAAAAATTCTCCTTAATATTCCAAAATTATTCCGCCGTATGTCAGACCTGCTCCGAAACCTATAAGGGCGAGTTTCTGTCCACGCTTTATAAGACACTTTTCAATACCCTCATTCAATGCAAGCGGTATTGATGCGCTTGAAGTATTTCCGAAGTGGTCAAGGGTTATTATGAATCTGTCCATTGAAACACCGAATTTCTTTGCGGCAGTTTCAATTATTCTGACGTTCGCCTGATGAGGTATAAACCAGTCTATATCATCGGAACTTATGCCGATTTTTGCGGCGGCAAGCTCAAATGATTTAGGCAGAGCCTTTGTTGCGAACTTATATACTTCTTTTCCGTCGTGCACAAGCTGATGAGGAGGCTTTTCGGGGAAACCGTCATTGAAATCGGTTTCAACGGCAATCTCAGGGGCAGGACTGAGATTTCTTGCACAGAGATATTTTGCACCCGTGCCGTCAGAGGCAAGGTGCGAAGAATATAATTTGTCACTTCTTTCAACAATTACCGCAGCCGCTCCGTCACCAAAGAGAATACTTGTTGTTCTGTCCTTGAAATCAAGAAAGCGTGAAAGGGCTTCATTTGCAACAACAAGCACATATTTCAGGGAGTCGTCCGTTTCAAGGAATCTCCTTGCGGTATCGAGGGCATAGACAAAGCCGGAACAGGCTGCGTTGAGGTCAAAAGCCGCAGCATTGGGCGCATTTATCTCACGCTGAATCACACTTGCCATACTCGGTGTAAGAAAATCCGAAGTAATGGTACAGGATATTATAAGCCCTATATCATCACGGGATATGCCTGCCCTTTGCACAGCCTGTTCAGCGGCTTTTGCGCCCATATACCAGCAGGGTTCCCAGCCCGCCATAGGTCTTTCCATGATACCTGTGCGTGTCCTTATCCATTCATCGCTTGTATCAATAAATTTTTTGAAGTCGTCATTTTTAAGTCTCTGTTCAGGAACGTAACAGCCTGTTGAAAGAATATTTATACCCATTTTTTATCTCCTTCAAGGAATTATCATAAAAACAGTTGTAAAAACCGAAAATTTATGTTATAGTATAAGAGTAAAAGTTTGCAAAGCAAAACTTATACAATATATATTGTAAATCATTTCCTGAGTTTTTGCAACGATATTTTATTTCTTTGTTTGAATATACAAAAATAACTGTTGTCACGCAAAGATTTTAAAGCAATTCTCCGATAAATATTTGCAATATATTACACATGGTAAACAGAAAGGAAAATGTATATTATGACAATCTCATTATTTTCAGGACAGGGTTCGCAGTATGCAGGCATGGGAAAAGATATTCTCGAAGCCTATCCCCACACGGAGGAACTCTATAACATCGCCTCGGATATCATGAACCGTGACATGAAAAAAATCTGTTTCGACAGCACCCCCGAAGAACTCGCAGAAACAATCAACGCACAGCCCGCAATTCTCCTCACCTCCCTTGTATGCATTTCAGCCGCAATAAACAAGGGTCATGCAGACGGAAAACCTTTTGTATTCAACGGTGTGGCAGGTCATTCTCTCGGAGAATATGCCGCTATGACTATGGCAGGAATGGTATCAATAGAGGATATTTTCAGACTCATAAAAGCAAGGGCGGAGGCTATGGACGAGGCTGCCCGTGAAAATAAGGGCGCAATGGCTGCCGTTATGAAAATCGCTCCCGAAAAAGTTGAGGAAATCTGCAATAACGCTTCAAATTACGTCACAGCAGTAAATTATAACTCCCCTGCACAGACCGTTATCGCAGGAACTCCCGAAGGTATCGCAGAAGTAAGCGAAAAATTCGCAGAACTCAAAGCAAGAGTTGTAACTCTTAAAGTCGCAGGCGCATTTCATTCAAAATTAATGCAGTCCGCCGCCGATAAATTCTACGAAACAGCAAAAACCATTACTTTCAGAAATCCGCAGGTTAAATATTATTCCAACGTGACAGGCGCAGAACTTACGGATTTTTCGGATATGCCCTCACTCCTTGCAAAGCATATAGTTTCACCCGTGAGATTTACTTCCGAACTTATGCAGATGCAG
>JAFYFU010000123.1 GCA_017543595.1 Ruminococcus sp.
CTTTTCACCACATTCAATGCGGATATTCGTCCTGAATTTGCCTTTTTTATTCTGTTCACGCTGAAAGCGGACTTGGAACTGCTTTGACCGTTTGCTTACCTTGTCAAGCCTTGCCTGTGCTTTTCGGAGGTTATTTTCTTTTCGTATTAAACTCATATATCCTCCATTCTGCACGGTTTAGGTGATTTCGAGTGGCTTTGTGGTTATCAGCTTATAGATTTTTGTATCAGTCGGAAAACGGTCTGTAAACGGCAGAAGAACTTTATCATATCGGATAAGCCCCTCGCCCTGACCACTGTTTGTGACATATTTCATCTGCTCTTTGGAAATATGCAGTTTTTCAGCTAAAATATCCCTGTCGCCTGCCGCCTGATTGAGCATATACACAAAGTCCGAATTATCGAAAATATTCTCAACTTCCTGTGAAGAAAGCAAGTCTTTCACATTCTGGGTGATACCTGTCGGCACACCTCCCCATTTACGGAAACGCTTCCATATTTCAGCGGAGTATTTTGCGGTCTGCTCTTCTTTCAGCAAAAGGTGGAACTCGTCGATATAGTAGCGAGTGATTTTCTTCTTTTCACGGTTAGCGGAAACTCTGTTCCAGACAGTATCCTGAACGATAAGCATTCCCACCTTTTTAAGCTGATTTCCGAGTTCCTTTACATCAAAACAGATGATACGGTTGTTCATATCAATATTTGTGCGGTGATTGAATAAGTTCTGTGAACCATTTACGAACATTTCAAGAGAATTTGAAACTCTTAATGCAACTTCGCCCTCAGCCTGCAATTCTTTCTGCAAATCTGAAAGTAATGGCATTTTCTCAAAGGTCGGTTCATGCTCAATAAACTGCTTGTAAATACGCTGTACGCACTTGTCGATAATTGAGCGTTCTTCCGAGGATAAGCCATATCTGCCGCCTACGATAATCTCACAAAGCGAAATCAGAAAGTCAGATTTGTTTGCGATAACTTCCATAGGATTGGAAAACAGATAATCATCAATCGTAATATCCATTGGATTGATATGCTGTTCGGAATTGCTTGCAATTCTGATAAGCTGACCGTGAAGTGCCGAAACAAGCGGAAAATATTCTCCCTCTGGGTCACAGATGATAATATCATCAAGTGTAGTCAGAAAACAGTCAAGAATCTCACGCTTTACACTGAATGATTTTCCTGCACCCGGAGTTCCTAAGATTAAGCCGTTTGGATTTTTGAGCAGCGAACGATTAGCACGAATCATATTTCCTGAAAGTGTGTTTACTCCGTAATATGTCGCCTGTCCGTCCTGAAATAATTCTTTTGTTGTGAACGGTACGAAAATAGCAATTCCCGAAGTATGCATTTCACGTCTGACAGGAATTTCGTTGTAACACAGCGGTAAAGTTGATACCAAAGTCTGCTCCTGCCTGTAATCGTAGGGGAACATAGTGCAGTTATTTTTCTGACAGGTTCGTTTCAGCATTTCGGAAAGCAGTTTCAGTTCTTTCTTACTTCTTGCATAAGCACGGAGTGAAATACTGATATGAAAAAGTCGCTCATTTTTGCTGTTCAAATCACCGAGCAGTTTTTCAATATCGTCAATGTACATCTTGATTGCTGGCGGCAGAATGTCAGTATCATAGCCAGCCTGACTTGCTTTTTTCTGTTCATCGACTTTCATGGACTCCACCGCAGTCAGTTTTTTCTTGACGAATTTCAGCGCATCAATCTGGTCGAGCGGTTCAACGTGGATATTCACACAAAATAAATTCTGCATTTCAAGGAAATCTCGAAGTATTTCGTCAGGAAGTTCGCCTGCAAGGATATTCAGCCCCCAGACTGCACCGTAAGCATTGCCGATTTCAAAATTCTGCTTATTGAATTTGAGCGACGGAGGAGCGATAAAATCTTTGGTGTCCATGCCTGCATGGAGCATACTGTCCCAATCGAAAATGAATGGGGAATTTCTGTACGGATTTAAGGCATAATACAGAGCCTCTAATCTTTGTTTTCCGTCAAGCATTTCAGCTTCCACACCAAAAGCCTTAAATCCCTTGATAACGTCATTTTTGATTGACATGAGCTTTGCTCTTGCTGCCTTGTAGGAAGTGCTTTCGATACCAAATGTGAGAAATTTTCGTGCC
>JAFYFU010000124.1 GCA_017543595.1 Ruminococcus sp.
ATGCAGGTACTTTATCGTATGGGCTTTATGTGGCCTCCCACAACATGGGATTACATAAGACAGTTTGTGGCAGCTTTGTCAGGACTTGGATATTTTGAATAATAAAATCCGTTAATAAATTAAAACAAGCAGGGACGAAAACCCTGCTTGTTTTTTTGCTTGTTATATTATTTTGACCGATAAGTTAACTTTCCGATAACTTATTCTGTGCCTGTTTTATTCTTTCAATCATTTCTTCGCCCAATGTATCAATAAGGCTGTTTTCTCTGTCGGGAATTGCCATATTCCATGCGTCATAGGCAGTTGTGCTTGTCGAAAGCAGTGAATATACACGGAGAACTGCGCTTGCCTGAGTTGAGTTGAAATTTCTTTCGCTTTTCTTTTTCAGCCAGTTGTCAGGGGAATACATATCGCTGAAAGCATCACCGAGAAATGCTGCAAATGAATCAAGTTCATCATGCGGAGAAGTTACAAGATTTGAAATCGAGAAAATTATATCGTCACGGGAATCATTTTCGCCCAAAGTTGATATCTTTGAATAATATGCGAGGATATTTGAAGCGTCTGTTGAGTCAACTTTTCTGTCAAAGTTTGTATCGCCTTTTATTCCGATATATGCTTTGAACTGCAAAGGATTTCCGTTTTCGTCAAGGAGTCTTATGCCGTTATAGAATATATCTGTCGGGTATGTGTATTCTGTGTTGTCCTCGTTGAATGAATCCATAGGATTATCCGCACCGCTTACGGAATCTTTGAAAGTAAACAAATCATTATTGATTTCAAGGTCGTCAGTGTTTCCGTCAGCGTCTACGGAAATTATTTTATTTATTCCGTCAACGTGCTTGCTGTTATAAGGTCTGTTGTCATAATTGAAGTAGAAACCGTCCGAAACATCACCATAAGCATAAAGCGTTACACCTGTTGAGGGAGTGCCTCCGCCGTTGTCGGAAGTAGTAGTGGAATTACCGTCCCCGTTTCCGTTATCGGAAGTAGTAGTTGAATTGCCGTCCCCATTTCCGTTGTCGGAAGTAGTAGTTGAATTGCCGTCACCGTTGCCGTTATCGGAAGTAGTAGTTGAATTGCCGTCCCCGTTTCCGTTGTCGGAAGTGGTAGTGGAATTGCCGTCACCGTTGCCGTTATCGGAAGTAGTAGTTGAATTGCCGTCACCGTTGCCGTTATCGGAAGTAGTAGTTGAATTGCCGTCGCCGTTGCCGTTGTCGGAAGTAGTAGTTGAATTGCCGTCGCCGTTACCGTTGTCGGAAGTGGTTGTAGTAGTATTTTCAAATCCGCCGTTGTCATCAGTTGTTGTTCCTGTGGGGATATCCGAAATAACTTCAAACTTATAGTTACTGTCTTCGGAGTATTCCATAGCGGTTGAATTTTTCTCACCCTTTATAACTCCATTATACTCAGTGGCAGATGAAGAATAGGTTGAAATTGTTGAAACGGAAGGGTATATGTAACAGTCGGGATTGAGAATTGTTATTGAGGAAAGATTTGAACAGGCTCTGAAAGCATCTTCAAGTATCTTTGAAACGCTTTTCGGAACAACAACAGACCTAAGCGCATTGGCAACATTAAAAGCTCCTGCACCTATTGTCATTACTCCTTCGGGGATAGTTACATCACCTGCGGTTTTTGCACCGTCAATTACTATATTGTTTACTATAACTATCGGGTCTTCTGCTCGTTTGTTCTCAATCCATTTTGTATTGTTAAAAGCCCATGTTCCAAATTCTTCAACACTTTCGGGAATGGTTATTTTTTCAAGATTTTTACAGCCTTGGAATGCGTAGTTTCCAATCTTTGTCAAGTTGTCAGGGAGAATTATCTCTGTAAGACTTGTACCTGCAAATGCGCTTTTTCCGATAAATTCAAGACTGTCGGGTAAGGTTACAGATGTAAGTTCCTCACAGTTTCTGAACACTTCCTGACCTATTACCTTTACACCGTCAGGAACAACAACATCACCTGTTGTTTTCGCTGCTTTAATCAATACACCGTTGATTATTGTATCTTCATCTTCTTTTTCAATGTCTGCAAGCCATTTTGTACCCTCAAAACAGCTATAAGAGAAATCAAGAAGATTTTCGGGCAGATTTACGGTTTCAAGGTTTGTACAGCCTGAAAAAGCACTTTCGCCTATTTTGGTCACGCTGTCGGGAATGGTTATTTCTTTGAGACTTGTGCAGTCCTTGAAAGATTCAGACGGAATTTCTGTTATATTGTTTGAAAGTTTTACGGATTCAAGATTTTTACAGCCGTCAAAAGTAGAACCTAACAATTCTGTTACGCTGTCAGGAATTTCTATTTCCGTGAGATTGACACAGCCCCTGAACGCAGAGTGTCCTATTTGTGTTACACTGTCAGGGATTTTAACAGAAGTGATTTTTTCGTTTTCCTCAACAGGATAACTATTTGAACCAAAAGCATAACTGATTATCGTTGTTACGCCGTCAGGAATAACAACATCACCCTCACATTCGCTGCCGTCATCAAGTACATTTCCGACAATTACAAGACCGTCCTTGGAGGATTCCTTGATAGATTCGTAGAAAGGAGTATTCGCAAAAGAGCTTTTCAAATCTGAAATGTTTTCGGGGAGATTCACATCAGTAAGACTTTCACAGCCTGCAAAAGCTCCGTATGCTATTAATTCAACATTTTCGGGCAAGGTTACGGATTTAAGGGATTTACAGTATGCAAAAGAGAACATTCCTATTTTTTTGACATTTTCGGGAATCACAATTGATTCAAGAGAATCACAGCTTGTAAACGCTCCGAAGAAAACTCCATTTCCTTTAATGGCAAGAAGTGTTGACGGCAGACTTACTTCTTTAAGTGAACTGCACCCTGAGAAAGTCTGAGGCTGAATATACTTGACACCTTCGGGAATTTTAATTGATTCAATTCCTGAATTTGAGAAAGCACTTGCGCCTATTTCATTGACAGTATCGGGCAGTTCAATTGATTTGAGATTCTTACAGCCGTAAAAAGCGTTTGCGCCTATTTTTTCAATACCTTCGGGAAGTTTAACGGAACTTATGTTTTCATTTGAGGAGAATACGCCCCCGCCTATTTCCTTAACACCGTCAGGAATTACAATATCTCCCTCGGCATCTGGCATATAGACAAGTACGCCATTGGAAATCAAAGTTCCCATTTTTTCGCCGTATGGCGTGCCTTCAAATGCGCCTGAACCTATACTTTTGATATTTTTTGAAAGAGTAACATTTTCAAGCTTTGTACAGCCGTTGAAAGCATCTTGTTCTATTGTCTCAACGCTGTCGGGCATAACAAATTCCGTGAGAGATGTACAGTTCTTGAATAATCCTCCGCTGACAGATGTCATATTTTCGGAATATTTAACATTTTTGAGAGATGTACAGCCTTCAAAAGCACTGTCATATATTGTTGTCACACTGTCGGGAATATCAATGGATTCAAGTGAAGTACAGCCTTCAAATGCATTGTTTATGATAGTTGTCACGCTGTCAGAAATATTAACGGATTTAAGCGAAGTACAGCCATTAAACGCACTGTCTCCGATAATTGTCACACCTTTGGGAATATCAATGGATTCGATTGCGGTACAGCCCCTGAACACCCCGTCACCAATTTCATTTACGCTGTCGGGGATAGTTATATCTTTAAGTGCAGTACAATTCTCGAACATTTGGTCAGGTATGCTTTTCAGACCGTCCGCAAATGTTACGTTCGTAAGAGAAGTACAGCCCTTGAAAGCACCGTAATTGCTCCATATGTCATCTTTAAGCGTACTCGGAATATTTACGGATTTAAGCGAAGTACAGCCCTCAAATGCATTGCGTTCGATATATTCAAGACCTTCGGGAAGCGTAACGGAAGTTATTTCCGTGCAGTCCTTGAACATTTCCGCACCTATTTCCTTTACGCCGTCGGGAATAACTATATCGCCCGTCTTGTTCTTAAAGCCGAAAATTATTCCTCTTATCACGCATACGTCCTCTTTTTCAACAAAAGCAGTGTTCTGTATTGCATCTGATGCTATACTTTTGAGGGTTGACGGGAAAGTTATATCTTCAAGATTTTCGCAGTCTTTGAAAGCAGCAGAGCCTATGGTTTCGACTCCTTCGGGAATGTCAATTGATTTAAGCTTTTTACAGTTTGCAAAGCTGTAAGACGTAATATCTTTGACATTCTTTGAAAGCTTTACTGATTCAAGATTATAGCAGTCCCAGAAAGGCGCAGAACCAATCCAATCAACGCTGTCGGGGATTTCAACGCTTTCAAGGTAATAGCAGGCTTCAAAAGCCCAGCTTCCTATCCTTGTAACGCTGTCGGGGATTTTAACGGATTTTATGCCCGTATTGTAAAATGCACGCTCGCCTATTTCCGTAACTCCGTCAGGAATCACAACATCATCGTTGTCACCCGCATTACAGTAAAGAACAACATTATTCTTTATAACAAGGGGGTTTTCCTTTCCCCAAGGGGTATCCGAAAATGCACTTCCCCATATTTGCGCTGTTGAATCTTCGGGGAAAGTCACTTCCGCAAGCTTTTCGCATTCGGAAAAAGCTCCGTTGTATATAGCTGAAACAGTGTTGGGAATATGTACGGATTCAAGCGAGTTGCACTGCCGAAAAGCATAGCTGCTGATGTGGAATGAACCGTTTTCGGGCAGACTTTCGGGAAAAACTATTGATTTGAGATTTGGACAGTTCTGAAATGAATCATATGCAATTGCAAGCTGCCATGTAATGTCATCGGGGAAAGTAACAAAAGTAATCTTATCACAGTTTTCAAATGCATACTCTTTGATTCCTTTGACTTGCATACCGTCTATCTCTGATGGAATAACTAAATTTTCCGAAATTTCATCGGTATATCCTGTAATAGTTACTTCTTTTGAGCCGTTCCAGTTTTCCTGAACTTCGTATTTAAGACCCTGATATACATTTTCTGCGGGTGTTTCTTCATCTTCCTCCGCAGCAGAAACCGAAAGCACGGGCTTTGAATATTTCGTTCCCGAAACAGATACATTTCCGAAAAGTACGGTAAACGCAAGCAACGCAGCAATTATTTTTTTTGATTTCATAAATTTACCTCCTAACTTAAATTGTCTATAATTAATAATATAATTTTAACATACTTTTCAAAATTTGTCAATAGTCATTATACACAAAATATATAACTAATTTAGTTAAATGTGCAATATTGACGGTTTCCTTATGATTATATGCAAAAACTGCCGTACCGATGAAAGTACAGCAGTTTTTTTGAACCGTAGCTTATTATTTTACTTTTACCATTTTCACATCATAGAGACTTGCTCTTAAATTATCAGTTCCGCCCATGCAGAATACAAGTTCGGCGGAGTCGTCATTGACGGAAGAAGTAAATTTATCGCTGAAAACGGATTTTTCGCCCGTTCCCGTGAATACTGCTTCACAGTAAACAGTTCCGTCACTTCCAATCAACGAAAACGGAATTTTCTGTCCCTTTGCCGTATCTATGGCAAAAGACAAATCGTATTCTCCGTCTTTTTTGAGTTTTATTCCCGAAACATGGGCTTTTATTGAATTTATATCATCTCCGCCCGTTACAGTCGTTATATGATATGATTTGTCATAATCGGAAAAATAATCCGAAACATTGACATTATCGGCTTTTTCAAGGCTGTACTTTGCGTCTGAGGCAACATCAAGCCCTATCATATCGGATTCAATTCCGAGAGCCTGACAGATTTTATCCGCAAGAACATATGCGCTTTTCTGCTGGTTTATTGCGTTGGGGTGCCAGTCCGAACCAAGACCCTCATTCATATCCTGAACAGCGGACATATAGCAAGATATATTGTCAGTGTGGTAAACTGCCTTGAAACGTTCAACAGCCGTTTCTATACAGGGATAGAGTTCCTGACAGCCCATTGTTCCGAGTGTACAGATTATATGTGCATCGGGATTTTCTGCGTAAATATTTCTGAGGAAATCGGTATATGCTTTAATATATTCCTCCGAACGCTTTTCAGTATCTTTTGCGGATACATAGGTATTGTCGTTTGTTCCGAGGTTTATGACAATTACATCGGGCTTTCTCTTGAAATTCCATGCAACATCATAGGGCTTGATTTTTCCGATTTGTTCATACACATCAGGTACAAGACTGTCAGTATTTATAGAACCGTCCTGAGTATAGCCCGAAACTATGCCGTGACCGCTGTAACATACAGCACTGTAATCTGCATTGAGTTTCTGTGCCGTGAGGTATGCATATGATTTCATGAAATTTTCTGTGGAAGTCATGAAATTTTCGTATGCACTTGTACCCTCAACTCCGTATGCACAGGTTATTGAGTCGCCTATAAACTCAATAAGCAAATCTTTTTCGGGCAGGGGCGAAACGGGTATTGAAGCGGTTGAGTTTACTTTTATGTCACCGACTCCGACAGTTCCGTTATTTGCCTCCGAAAGATGTATTATTTTAACTTCTGCGGTACGGTTTTCCTTGCCGCTGAAAAGTTCAACAGTTTTTTCTTTTTCGCTCATGACTTCATCGAGGATTATTTCACCGTCAACGATAACCGCATATCTGGGGCGGTATTTTTCGTCACTGTTTATATTTTCGTCACCGTAGATTGTAACTTCCGCAGATTCCGCACTGACATTAAATTCAACTGCACTTCCGCTTTGTACAAGCCATGTCACGCCTTCTTTATCGCAGTAGTTTCTTCCCGTGAATTTGACGTTTTCCTCCGAAGCAGGAATAAGCGATTCTGTAAGTTCTCCGCTGTCTGAAAAAGCTTTTCTCATTTCGATGAGGTCAAAAACATCAACTGCACCGTCATTGTTTACGTCCTCAGCCGTTCCCGCTTTACCGAGAATATAGTCGCTCAGACCTTTAAGGTCGTTTACCGTGTAATTTTTCACGGCATAAGCCACATTTCCTGTGATTGTTACAGCAGTCACAAGTGCCGCTGTACATGAAATAATTTTCTTCATATACATTCCCTCTTAAAAATATTTTACAGGAAGATACTTCCTGTCATTATAATTATAAACTATTTTTTTCTTGATTTCAAGAGAAAATTATCAATTATTAAAAAAATTTCAACACTTATATTATTTATCATAAATGATTTGTTTTGTCAGCGGGTAAAAAAACAATTGACATAATTAAAAAAATATTATATAATGAACAAAGATATATTTTGTTTTAATAGTAACTTTGGAAAATTTAATTAAATTTCAGTGTATAAATCAAAATAATAAACTTTATTTTTCGGCATAAGTTTGCTGATACGTCTGACTTTTTATGAAAAATAAGGAGTAATAATTCTTATAAAAATTATATCAGGGAGGAAAATACTATGAAGAAAAATTTAAAGGGAACTCTTGCGGGTACAATGGCAATACTCATCACAGCCTCGCAACTGCCGTCTATGGCTGTCTATGCCGCCGACAAAACAGACGAAAATGAGGACATTGCCCTTGAAGAAATCACAACAACAGGAGAATACGTTGCACAGCCAAATGATTTTGTTGTCAGTGTCACAAATGAAGTATCACCGCAGGGCGAACTTACTATGGGCAGTTCGTATTCCGTCAAGGGCATAATCACTTCCGAATCTGTTCTTTCAAAGGTATTCGGCGGTATATATACACCTGACGGCGAACAGGTCATATATTATGAAACTGAACCCGATTCAAAAAGCTGTAATATCGCATCAACTTTTGATACGGTGATGACTTTTGCAAAGCTTGCGGCAGGAGACTATGTTTACAGGATTGAAGCAGTTGATTCCAATGAAAATACTGTAACCGTAATTGAAAAAAATTTTTCAGTTGCTGACAACAGCACTGTTGAATCGGATATTTCAATTACCGATGAAAGTCTGCCTGCTGATATACTGCCGACCGAATGTGTGTTCAGTGTCCGTGGACAGGTATCCTCATCTTTCACAATCAAAAAAATATGGGGCGGTGTCTACAATGAGGACGGAACTCCGACAGATGTATTTTATGAGGATACGCCCGAAGTTTCTTCATATAACCTGAACAGCACATTTGACAACTATCTTGATTTTGGTTCTCTGCCCGCAGGAAAATATATTTACAAAATTGAAGCAACCGACAGAAAAGACAACACGCAGACACTTATTGAAAAAAGTTTTGAAATTTCAGACGATGAATCTGCCCCCTCGGAAATTCAGCTTTACAATGCAACTTACCCGACAGGAACTTTGATACAGGGAAAAAGTGTTGGCATTAAGGGCAGTATTTTCTCAACCTATACAATCGAAAGCGTGACGGGCGGTATTTACAAAGCGGAAGATTCCGACTGCGACTATGACGACAGATTTGCATTTACTGTTGAGGGCGGAAGAAAATCATTTAATTTAAGTGCTATTGACAACGACATTGTCTTTAATGAACTCCCCGTAGGCGAATATGTTTACCGTGTGACAGTTACAGATGTGAACGGCTATACAAAAGAACTGGTTAATTCGCCTTTCAAAATCAGAAGCAACGCTCAAAGTGACGAATTGCAGCAGTCTGTAATGCGTGGCGTTGATGTCAGCGAACACAACGGCGAAATTGACTGGGATAAAGTCTATGCGGACGGAATTGATTTTGTTGTTCTTCGTGCAGGCATGACATATAACGGAGATGCAAATTATCATCAGGATTCAAATTTTGAACAGTATTATGAGGGCGCAAAGTCTGCGGGTCTCAAAGTAGGTGTATATCTCTATACAAGTGCAATCAACAAAAGCGAAATGAAATCGGATATAGAAGGACTTATCAAAACACTTGATGGAAAATCACTTGATATGCCCGTATATATTGATTTTGAGGCAAACAGACAGACTTCTCTCAGTAAACAGGCACTCACTGAAATTGCGGCTTACGGCTGTCAGCTTTTGTCGGATAACGGCTTTAAGGCGGGAGTTTATACAAGTTACAACTGGTTCAGGGATTATATTGACGCAGATGCGCTCAGCGAATCCGATTGTGAAATATGGCTTGCATTCTGGCCAAATGACCCCTCAACAGTCAATATGTCCGATTTCTGCGTTACATGGCAGTATTGCGATAACGGCTCTGTTGAAGGCATTACGGGAGATGTTGACGAAGACTACCGCTATGCGGCACTTTCTCTTGAAAGCTATGGTATTTCCGTGGCGCAATCCGAAATGGGAACTGTAACAGCCGATAAGGAAAAAGCTTTTTACGGCGAACGTGTCACAGTTTCGGCAGAACTTGACAGAACCCATAAGCTTAAAAGTGTGAAATACAACGGCATAGAGGCTTCATATAACGGAAATGAAACTTTCTCTTTCTCAATGCCCGAAACAGAAGTTGAAATAACTTTTGAAATTGAAGAATGTGACCCAAGCGAAACAGCAACAAATTTCGGAACTGTTACGGATATGCCCGTGCCTTTCGGAACGGCAAGTGCTTCCTCACCTTATTATTCAAAGCCCTGTGACGAACGCCTTGCATCTATTCCCGAAGCCCTCATGAAACTCACTCCTGACGGATACGGCTGGGAATATGAATATGTAGCTGACAAGCCCGTGTGGTCGCTTACACTTATGGATTATGCGAATATATATTCATTTATCCATAATCATGACCTTGATGAAGATGAAGTAAGGGCAATTCTTTCCGATGCGGATAAAATGGTTCACCGCAAGGCTTTCACCGATGAGGAAATAGATATTCTTCTTTCAGATGACCTCGAACAGGCAATGAAACAGTTTGCCTCAAAGAGTACCATTGTAATCGGTGAAAAAGGTTACAGCACAAAATGGATTTATGAGCATACCGTTGACGAATACATACAAGAGGGAATCACTCCCGAAATGGTTACGGCAGTTCAGATGTACTATTATAATCCTCTCTTTGTGCAGTCAGCGGCAGACGCATTTTCACAGAATCTTTTCAATTTTACATCTCTGCTTACAAATGTAAAATGCAAACAGTGGCTTAAAGGCGATGTGAACCTTGACGGAACTGTAAATGCAGATGATGAAACCCTTATGGAAAAATATCTGAACTATGAAATGAGGCTGAGTTTTGTACAGTGGGCATCTGCTGACATGAACGGTGATTCCGTTGTCGATGACAATGACCTCACAGCACTTAAAGACAATCTTGAAAACGGTACGAACGAAAAATCAGTAAATCTGAATGTAATTGAATTTTGTCAGTATCCCGACTATCCAACAGGCTGCGAAAGCGTATCGCTTTATATGCTCCTTGATTTCTACGGAGTTGATGTCACGGTAGACCAGATTTATGACCTCCTCCCGATGGGCGCACAGCCTTATGATGATGAAAACGGTGTAAGACACGGTGCTAACCCCGAACGTGAATTTGTCGGTGACCCGAGAAGTGATTATTCTTACGGTGTATTCAATGACCCGATTGCAGATGTTGCGGAGCATTTCAAAAATGGCGTAAAAACAAAGAGAAATGCAACTATTGACGATATAAAGGCAATTCTCGACAGCGGAAACCCTGTCCTTGCGTGGTATGTGTCTGCGCCTATGCGTCCTATTATGTATCGTTGGAGCTGGATTGACGAACTCGGCGAAACAGTTGACTGGCCCGGCGGTGAACACGCTGTTGTTATCTGCGGATATGATGAGGAAACTCTTACATATCGTGACCCCAATGCAGGAACTACCGTTATAATCGACTACGAAACATTCTTAAAGAGTTTTAACGAACTCGGCGGAAGAATCGTTTTCTATACAGATGACGAAACACAGATTCCCTATGACAAACCTATTGACAATCCGACTGAAAATCCCGATGACAACCCCGAAAAAGACCCCGACCCCGATACTTCCGAATATTTCACAACCGTTGAAAAAATGGGCGAAATGGCTATAAAGGACTACAAAAAGAAAAATAAAACTGCTCCCGCAACTGCGGAAACATCTGTAACTGAGGACGGTTCTGTTTCAATCAGCCTGACCGATTCGGAAGGCACTGTCCTTGATACCTATGTTATTGACCCCAAAACAGGTGTCGGCACTCAGAGCAACGGCGACAAAGTTGACCTCCCGCAGACGGGCAACAACTCCATGAATAACCTGCTTACGGGATTCGGTGCTTTGCTTATGACGGTATTCGGTGCGACTGCTTTGAAAATGTCAGGAATATCAAGACGCAGAAAAGATGAACAGTAAGACATTTTTGTCCTGTTTTTTGTAAGGAGTGTAATTATGAAAACAGATATAATAAAAGTAGACAGTAATCTCAACGGAAGCGACAATGCAATTTCGGCAATGGAAAAATTTCTGGTTTATCACGATATATCAGGAAAAAATGCGATGCACCTGAATCTGCTGACCGAGGAAACAATTTCCATGATTCACGGTATTATGGACGATTTCAGCGGATTTTTCCACATTGAAAGCGAAGAAACAGAAACGGGTCTTGTATGCCGTATATGCGTTTCAGTCCCAAAACCTGTTGACTGCGAACAGGAAATGCAGTTTATTTCCGTTTCTTCTGACGGCAGAAATATGAACGCAAAAGGCATTATGGGAAAAATCAGGGAGTTTATCAGGCTGACCGTTCAGCCCCCTCCGAAAAAAGAAAGAAATGCACAGTCCCAGTTGATTAATGCGTGGTGGAATACGGGAGTAAGCCGAAATTCACTCACTGATACTATTGTTTCAGATTCCGCAATATGGTCACTTCAAACCTACCGTCAGAATGTTTCCGAACAGAAAGAAAAAAATGACGAGGCTTGGGACGAACTGGAAAAGTCAATTATTGCAAATATCGCTGATGAAGTTAAAGTCCGCCTGAAAGCGGACGCAACGGAAGTCATTGTTGAAAAAATTATCCGCAGAAATTAATTTTTCAGAAATTCAACTTTCCGCATAATACAGAAAATGCCGATGTATCTATGATACATCGGTATTTTTTATTGATAAATTCAAGTACATTCCGATACTTATATTTTTTGACAATATAAGGCACAATGAAAAGCCGAAAAATAATTTTCGGAATAATCAATGGTTTTGCGTTGAAAAAATTGCCGTTTTAAACCTATTATGTAAGAGCTTTTTCTTACAAAAAAATATGAAAGGAAAAATTTTATGATTTCAATAAGAAATGAAGAATTTATTAAATACGAAAACGGCAAGGCTGTTATGCGTATGGAAATTGATGTGGATTCAGCCGAAGAACTCCCTGCAATTGACGATTTTTCAGGGAAAATCCTGTATATGGGTTCTGTTGCGTGGGATATCTCAACAGGCGATTTATACGGATTTAAAAGTACGGGCGAATGGGTAAATCAGGACGGAGGCAGTTCAGATGATTGATATTTATGAAGTAATGCTGGCAAGAAGTTCATACGGAAAAAATATTGATTTCTCGGCATATGCGACTTCTCTGCTCCTTGAAATAGATTCCTCAACTTATGTGGTGACAGCGACTTTGAAGAATAAAAACGGCGATACTCTCGGAACTCCGCAGACAATTGATTTGCCGCTTGAAACGGTTGTTGTCGGCGGTTCGTATGACGACAGCACAAAAAAAGTCATTCTCACGCTGAAAAACGGAAATACCATTGAATTTTCGGTTGCCGATTTGGTAGACGGTTTACAGCCTGAAATTACGGCAAATAACAAGCTTTCATCGGATTTGGTGGACGATACAAACCATACAAACAAATTCGTCACAAGTTCTGAAAAATCCGCATGGAACGGCAAACAGGACGCTTTGACTTTCGATAGCAGTCCGACAGCAAACAGCAATAATCCCGTGAAAAGCGGAGGAATTTACACTGCTCTTTCAGGTAAACAGAATACCATAAATTCATCAAACAAGCTTTCATCGGATTTGGTGGACGACACAAACCATACAAATAAATTTGTTACTGCTGCCGAAAAGACAAAAATTCAGAATGCCATTACTTCCGAAGAATACAATGCAGGCAAAACGATACCTTCGGGTACTGAATGTACAATAGACAATGTAAGATATACCGTCGGAAATAATGCAGAAATATTTAACAGTTATTCACTCAACAAAGCTGTCGGAGATTATTCTCATGCAGAGGGTCTAAATACAGATGCTATCGGCAGCGAATCTCATGCAGAGGGTTACGCTACAACAGCAAGCGGAAATGAATCTCATTCTGAGGGTTACGCTACAACAGCATCAGGCGGCGATTCTCATGCTGAAGGCTATATGTCAACTGCAAGCGGTGATTATTCTCATGCAGAAGGTCATAATGCAACGGCAAGTGGTACAGAGGCTCACGCCGAGGGAAACGGTACATCTGCAAGTGGAGACCGTTCTCACGCAGAAGGGCTTTATACTTCTGCCGCATCTGAATTGCAGCACGTTCAGGGTAAGTATAATGTTGTGGATTCAAACGGAAAATACGCACACATAATAGGCAACGGAACGGGCGATAACAGCCGTTCAAATGCACTGGCAATAGACTGGGACGGAAAATTATATGTAAACAATTCCCAGACGGGCGTTGATGTTTCTGTTCTGAATGATGATGTAGAAGTTCTCAGTCATGATGTTGAACTGCTTAAAACCACAAATGCAACTGTATACGGTTTCAGGATAAACAAGAATGACACAAATCCGAATACAAGGGTTGAATATATGTATGATGCTGTCGGAATGACACCTGCAAGAATGGACTTTACGAATGATGTCTTTGATTATGGTTCATGGAGTTCTGCATGGTTCATAAATCAGAATCGCCCTGTTGCCCTGAAATTTGACGGAACTGTTGATTATGAATTAAACCATTCTGATTTCACAAAGAAACTTAACGGAGGAAGTTCAGACGTTTTGAATGTGGCATACAATGGAAATTTCATGTCGGAAATACCTCTTGTTTATGTGAAACGCTGGGAAGATTCAAATTATAATTATGTTGCGTTTTCTGATAAAAAGGCAGACGAAAATTTCAAAGCCTATGCCCACACGAACGCAAGCGGCATAATACAGCCAAAAATTTATCTTCCTATGTTCAAAGGTTCTGTTGTGAGCAGTAAGCTGAGAAGTATTGCAAAACAGTTCCCGAAAGGCGACACGACAACCGCAAATGAAGTTTCATATGCAACAGCCTGCGGTTCGGGCTGGCAGATTTGGGACTGGGCAAAACATGAGTTAATTGCCGATTTGCTGACACTGATTACAAAGTCAACCGACAGTCAGACAGCTTTCGGCAACGGCAACACAAATTCTTATGTCAGTGATTCCACAAAAAAATACGGTATGCTGCCGACAGGAGGCTATAATTCCACAGTCGGCGATATATCTACATATTCGGCAGCTTCAAACGGTCAGTTTTACGGCAAAAGCGACTATGTTTCCCATGTCACGGTATTTTACATTGAAGATTTCTGGGGCAACCGCTGGGAACGCTGTCACGGATTACACCTTGCAAGCAATGTATACAAAGTAAAAATGACACCGCCTTATTCCAACAGTTCGGACAGCACTTATACAACGCTGTCACTTTCTCCGCCTGCTGACAGCGACACATGGTTAAAAAATACAAATTCGGGAGAATTTGGCTGTATTCCGACTGAGGGCGGAGGTTCTGCAACTACCGGATACTGCGATAAATTTTACAAATCAACATCAAGCGGTGAAAAACTCACTATTTTCGGCGGTCACTGTCATTGCAGCACTAACGCATGGTGCGGTTATCGCTGGATTGCCTTGAACACATTAAGTACAGGAAATGTTTGGAATGTCGGTGCATCACCATGTTACTGTGCGCCATGAAAGGAGGAAAATAAATGAATTATCATAAATCATCAGGCGATGAATACCCGAAACTTGTCGATATTACTTCATCTCCGACAACTGTTTATCTCAGAAAAAATATCAGGGCTGTTGAATTTACAGATGATATTACAGGAGAGACAAAGACGGAATATCAGTATGACGAGGCAATTATTACAAAAGATGAATATATGGACATTCTCAGGAATCAAACGGAGGAGCTTGAAAATGCCCTTGCAGAACTTCTTTTCGGAGGTGATGAATAATGAGCGGTGCAGCACTTAAAGTTATGGTTAATGTTTTCCGCAGAAGGACAGAGGCAGGAGAAACATTTGATGAAGTTGCGGAAAGCTATCCCAAGCTTACCGATGAGGAACTTGAACTCATAAGGGAAAATCTTTATGCCGTTTCGGATTAATTTCTGAAACTTGCAGAAAGTAAATATTATAAAAGGGCTGTGTTTCGGCACAGCCTTTTTGAATGGAATAGTTACCAATAAATATAAAAATTCTTTATGTATTGTGCTGAAATTTTCTTTAAAAATGTGGATTTATATTGCGTTATATTGCAGTTTATGTTAAAATATAAAGGACGGCACGGCTCTTTGTTTTTCAGATTAACCCCGTTGCAATACCAAACGGGAAGAAATGAATTTAAGAGTGATGACCTGCTTGCAGGCGACTGCAACTTTGATAACAAAAAATATTTCTGAAAGGAACAAGAATATGGCAAGAAACAAATATGCGCTCTGCTGCGCACTCAGGCACATTTATTTCAATGATTTCGGTCTGGAAAAAACTTTTATAATGAGTGACCTTCTGGCACTGACTTCATTTTATTCCGATGAGAATACACCGCCTGAAATAATTTCCGAATACAAGAAACTGCATATGTGGCTGACAAAATTTGAAATTATCAAGAAGTTTGAACTCGGTCAGGGCGAAGGTGTAGTTGATAATCTCATGCAGGAACTTGAAATCATCAACATAAACGATATGCTGCGGTACGTCAAAAACAAGGCACTTGAAGCGGGCGATTTGTCCATGCAGCATATGAAGGGCGACAATACAAAATGGTGATTTTCAATTAAAAATATTAAGCACTTGCCTCGGCAGGTGCTTTTTTCGGCTGATATATAAAAATCGGGAACGGCAGTTAAACCGTTCCTATTTTGTAAAAATTTTTATATAATTTAAGGATTATTTGCGTTCAGCTTTCATTTGTTTTTTGCGTTCGTACATATTTTTATCCGCACGGTTGAAAACATCATCTGCACAACGGTCATTTTCAGGCTCAAAAAGCGCATATCCAAAGGCTGCGGAGATTTTCTCCCAAGGCGGCAGAGTTGAATCTTTTGCGAGATTTTCTATATGCCTGTTGAACTCAACTGCCAGCGATTCTATTTTATTGTAGTCGTTATTTTTGAGAATCACGGCAAATTCGTCACCGCCGATTCGGAAAACAGGGGAGTGTGCGAAAATTCTGCATATTATATTGCTGAGGAGTACAATTGCGGTATTTCCGTTTTCGTGTCCGTAGGTGTCATTGATATATTTCAGAAAATTCAAATCTATCATTGCTATTCCGAAATTGACAAGACCGTTGTTAATTTCGTTGTCAAGCTTTAAGACTTCCTTATCATATGCAAGTCTGTTTCTTATTCCCGTGAGGGAGTCCATATATGCGAGTTCGTGCATATCGTCAGCCTGCTGTCTTGCGGTACTGAGCTGTGCCTTTGTCTGCGTGAGATTTTCAATATAATTGTCAATATCTTTTTCCATTTGTATCATAGAACCGAGCAGGACTTCAAGTTCATCGCCCGTATGGATATTTATATTTTTAAATTCGTTGTGCGAACCGCTTTTCTGACGGTACTGACCTGCGGCTTCCGAAAGCATATTTATGGGCTTTATAATTTTTTTCTTGACATAGGCTATGCATATTATGCATATTATAACAGTCAGCAACAACAACAAAACCGCAAGTGATATCATGAAACGGTTCTCAACTGCTTTTACATCATTCATGCTGAGGTCTAC
>JAFYFU010000125.1 GCA_017543595.1 Ruminococcus sp.
GGGAAGCTTGGCTTCCGTGAAACGCCGGACAAGGACGGAAAGATTATCACCAGGCTGGACAAAAATATGCATGTATACCTTCTCCGCGCAGATCTGAACAACGCCGGAGAGAGCTGGTCATATGTGGAAGTGAACGGACGGCGCGGATACATCAAGACCGAATACCTCGATCTGCTGACCGCCCAGGACAGCGACGCCTGGAACAAGGCGCAGGCTTCGCCGGTTCCGCTCTAGACGGAAGAGGAAGTATTCCCCACAGAAAAGCCAACGGAAGAATGGGCATATGGAGCGATACTGTTTCACATCTTTTCTATCCGTATATGAAAGCTGATGATACAGGCACAATGCAGGACGTTAAATGGGTTTCCGTAAAAAATAATAACAAAGATACTTCACTTCTTATTGCATCTGAAAACGGTATCGAAATGAGTGCTTTGCATTTCACTCCGCAGGATTTGCACCGTGCAGACCACCCGTACAAACTCAGTCCGCAAAAAGAAACTTATCTGAATCTGAATTACGGTTCAATGGGTACGGGAACTGCAACCTGCGGACAGGGTACTCTTGAAAAATACCGCCTGTCATCGGGAAAAACTTACAATTGGAGTTATACTGTAATACCCGTTGCAAGTTCGTCATCTGAAAAACAGCTTTCGGATACAGCCGCAAAACTCCGTTCGGACGGTATCTGCATACAGGATAAGAGCAACAATAAACTGTCTGTTTCCGTATCATCGGGTGCGGAATTTAAGACAACAACTGTCGGAAATGCCGTTTCGGGTTCTGTTTCCGTTCCGCACTGCGACAATCTTGACAAATCCCTCAGCGGTAAAAATTCATTTACTGTTGAAGCCAATTTCATTCCGACAGGAAATCCGCAGTTTAATATGATAGGAAGCAAGGGTGACCATGCATTCGGTTTGAGAGTGGAAAACGGCTTTGTTCATTTCTTTATTCATGCAGGCGGTGAATGGAGGACAGTATCATATACAACTTCAACAACTGACGGCTGGCTCAATAAAATGCATCAGCTTGCAGGTATATATGATGCTGAAAATGATATGATTCGCATTTACTGTGACGGCAAAATGGCTGCCGAAAAATCTACGGGTACTTCCGCAGGCGTTACGGAATCGTCATATAATTTCACAATAGGTTCATGCCCCGAAACAAACAGAGGTTCACAGGCTGATTTCTATGAAGTTCGAGTTTACAGCAAGGCACTCACCGCAGCGGAATTATCCTCACAGAATACAAGCAAGCCTGCATATTCTCCCGACAGCAAATATGTTCAGTTGTGGCTTGATTTTGACAATGTTTCGGAGGGCAATCTCATAGGCGACATAGACCTTGACGGAAAAATTTCGTCCGCTGACCTCGTTGAACTTAACGGATATCTCCTCGGCAAAACAAAATTCTCCGCAGGACAATACAGTGTCGGCGACCTCAACGGTGACGGAAAAATTGACGTATTTGACATGATAGAATTAAGAAAAATCGTCACGGGAAACAATTAACACAATAAACAATAAAAGGAACTGATTCTTTCGGTTCCTTTTTTATATTTTTTAAATATTTCCGTAAGTATTGACTTTTAATTAATTATGTGTTATAATAAACCAAATTACAGCGGAGGTGCTTGTGTCATGAATACAATTCCAAACGGACAGGGAAAAATTACCCTCGGTGAAGAAAAAATAAATGAGGTTACAGGACAGCTTGCAGCCTGTTCGGGCGACCTTAAACAGATATGCAGTTCTCTTGATGAGATATGCGAGGATTTGAAAGCAGTATTCAAGGGAAAATGTGCAGATTCCTATGCACAGGCGATTCAGAATATAGAAACGAATGTGCTTGTTCCCATGAAAAAGCTGATTGACTCTTATCCTCAGACTTTGAATGATGCCTCTAATGCGATGTTCAGCAATGATGAGGAACTTGCACAGAATATTTACGGAAAATATTCTTCATTGTATTAAGACGAAAGGAGCAGGTATATGGCAAATCAGATAATATGCAACAGCGAAGAAGCAGAAACTTATGCGGCAGAAGTAAAAAAACTTGCTCAGAAATGGCAGGGAGTTGTCGATGATATAAATTCGGCAAACAAGATTCTCAATGAGGGCGTTGAGGCGAATATACAGATTGCTTTCAATGAGGTTATTGCAGGAAATCAGAAAGCTTTTGAATGCCTTTATGAACTTCTCACTTCTCTCGGTACTACCGTTGAGGAGGCTGTAAACGATATTAATGCAGTTGACAATGAAATTGCAAATCAAATTCGCCGTAAGTATGGTATTTCATAAAAATTCCTGAACCGGTATTCACCCCCGTTGATGCTTTGCAGAAAACGGGGATTTTTATATCGCAGTATATTTAAAAATTATTACGGGAGGTATTTGTTGTGACAGATGAGGAGAAAAACAGGATTTTGCGGATTTTCAGCAGGGAATATCAGGTTTCTTTCCTCGGAGAGTCCGCAGAAAAAACAGAATTTTCCCTTGAATCTGCGGAAAAGGGTTCACTTCTGCTTACAGCATTTTCGCTGCCGCTTTATCCTGCGAGCAATGACAGGGAAGTTATTGAAGAAATCAGGGAATACCGTGAAGAACAGGCGGATTTGAGACTTTCCGCCATGAAAAAACTTTCCCTGCTTTCCGTACCCGAAATTCTTCCCTTTGAAAAAGGAGATTTTTTTGAAAGGGAATCGGAATATTACCTGTATGCAAGCAGGATTTTTCCGAACCTTACGGAAATACAGAACATTGATTCTGATGCCTGTATAGGTGCAGTATGCCGTGCCTTGAAAATCTGCCACGCAAACGGAATATATCATAAGTATATAGTGCCGTCAAATATTTTTTTCGACAGCGGAAAAAACAGATATTTCCTCGGAAGAATCAATATTCTTGATGATGTATCCACCATGAAATATGATAAAATTGCGGAATCCGACAACTCGTTGTATGATATAAATATGCTTGCAAAGGCAGTCTGCGAAATAAATCCTCCCCGCAAAACAAAAATTGTCAAAAAACTTATAAATCAGTATAAAAACAATAAAATTTATTATCACAATGCAGATGAGATTCTCAATGATTTCAGACAGAAGAAAAAACCCGCACTTAAAAAATTAATTCTTGTTGCCTCTGCATTTGCCGTTGCAGGCGGAATTTTTACCGCCGTTATGCTCAATAAAAAATCAAAAGTTCTGAGATTCACAGAAAATAAAACCATTGAACAAAATAAAGATATGTATTATTATGACGGATATTACTATCAGTATATTGCTTGCGGCAGCGAAGGGAATTTGTGGGAAAATGCGGACAGCCTTTGCAGACAGTATGACGGGAAACCCGTTTCCGTACTTTCGGAAGAAGAACAGGATTTTTTATACAGTGTCACGAAAAAATACAAAGAGGATTTTATATGGCTCGGCGGATACCATGACGGTTCGGGAAAAAGAAAATGGACTGACGGAAATGTTTTTGACTATGAAAATATAAAATACGTTTCCGAAAACGAAGATAAAAATGTTCACATATGCCTTGTAAATCATGGTATTGAATATGAGGACATAAATTTTTCCGCATCTTACTGGTGTGAAATTTCAGATGATGATTTGGATTCTGATTTCCTGAAAAAAGCATCTTTCGGTACGGTATGCAAGAAAAGGGCTTTTTACGGCGATGCGGACGGAAACGGCATTGTAAACAGTTCAGATGTTTCCTTAATTCTCCAAAAGATAAAAAATCATTCCAAAATTTCTCCCAATGAACTGTATGTCTGCGATGTTGACGGGGACGGCAGACTCACAAATTCAGATGCAGCCATTATTCAGGGCTATACAGCAAAAAAATCAGTCGGCAGAGATAATGATTTTTCCGATTTTCTTAAAGACTAATATGCAGAAAGGAAATTGTTATGAACGAACAGAGTAAAGCTGCTTTTCAGCAGATAAATCAAAACCTCAGCGAAAAATACAGCGAGGCTTACAATAATGCCGTAAGTGCCTCGGAGTATCTCAGTTCAGCCGCTTCCGAACTTAAAGAAAAATCCGAAGAATGTGGAATATACGGTTCTCAGACTGTTCAGGCAGTCGCAGAAGTGCTTGAAATGTGTATCAGTAAAATTGAGGAGTGCAAAAATAATATTGAATTTCTCAAAGACAATATCGGAAATGTTTGAGGAGGAAAATTATGGATATAAATGATTTTTCAAATATTGTTTCCCTGATAAAAAATGCCTTGAATATGATAAGCGACAGCAAAAATATTTTAAATAATACAGAACCTCCCGCTGACATTGTTGATTTTAAATCATGGATTATGCAGAATTTGAATATAAGCGAAAGTGAAGCAGTTGAAATCTGTTTAGATGCAAAGAAAGAATATCTGTCAAATTGGAAAAATCGGTGTGCAAATAATCAGATGTATGCGGAAGACGGGCTGAATATCGTTGAAAATGCCCTTGCTTCCCTCGAAAATGATTTTGAAAGGTATATAATTTCAGCCCTTGACGGCACAACGGGTTCGGACAGATTTGAAGAACTTATCAAAAAAATTCCCGAATATTCGTATTCCGAAAACGAAACGCTTTACAAGGACTTAAATTGCATAAGAAATAAAATACGTGAATTTTTCGGAAAAAACAGCGTTAAATCAACGATTCTTTTCTGTGGGGGCGGAGATTTTATTTACAGAATACTTTATCTGTTCGGACTTGCTGAAAAAATACCGCCCTCTGCGGAATATTACAGCATATCAGATTATGTTTCATATGATGAATTTACGGGGAGATATTACTTTTCAGGCAGCAACCGTGAAAAACTCAGAGAGATATTTGCAAAGTCAGAACTTTCTGAAATCGACCGTGAAAAACTTATAATAATCTGTAATTTCATGACAAATTCTGACGGAACAATAAACGCAGATATGCTTGAAGATTTTCTCAACGCAGCATTCAGCAACCCCACATATCACGGCGAAAACCCCGACTATTACGACCAGCTTGGTGTATGGTCACGCAACGCAAGCCAAAATACAGCTATGGGTCTGCCGTCGGGAGATTTAGAAAACTTAAAAAGTTTCTCCTGCAATTATTATCTCACTTATGACAGATATAAGGACTTTTACGAAAGCCTCGGAGATGAAAACGGCATTGACCCCGTAATACTTGAAATTCTTGACTACTACTACGAAAATGAAGCCAAACACAGCAGTATACAGGGAAAAATCAGTTATTCCACAAGTGACATGAAAAAATATGACAATGACTATTCTGCCATGGTAAAAGATTATTTGCAGGCGAGCGGAAAAGATGAATTTACCGTAAGAATAGATTCAAAAATTCAGACCGATATAGAAAATGCCCACGGTACAAATATCGGAAAGGCTGATTTGTATACAATAGAAAATTTTCACAGCGGAGAAATTAAAAGTTACAGTTCTTTTGATGTGTATTCCTCAGTTGAGAATACGGGAACTTTTGACGGAATTTTCAAGGGTGAAATTATTAATGACGAGAGAAAGCTTGCCGAGGATATCAAGAAAGAACTTGAAAGTTTACATAAAAAGGTAGACGGCTGGGAAACTGCACTTGATTTGGGCTTAGATGTCGGCGGATTTGTCATTGACAGGGTTGCAGGAATGATTCCTGTCGTGGGGACAATTTACAATGTAGTTGGATTGGTTATTGACTGCGGACAGCTTGCAGATGAAATAGCTGAAAATAAAGAATATAATGAAAAAC
>JAFYFU010000126.1 GCA_017543595.1 Ruminococcus sp.
GCAGGTCCCGATATCATATCCCGTGGTTTCGTTTATGTACGCGAATCCGAGGAGCTCACGGACGAGGCAAAGGGACTTCTCACCGATACCCTTGCTAACTGCTCCGCAAGCGAACTCAGAGAATGGAATTCACTTAAAGGCAAGCTTCGTGACGCGCTTTCCGATTATATTTACCAGAAAACAAAGCGCAGTCCTATGATACTCCCTATTATCATGGAAACATGATACGCTGTGCCTGAGTCTTACCGCTCAGGCAGGCATATCCGAAAGGAGCTTAAAGTTGAAAAAGAAATTTCCGGCAGTTCTGATGATGCTCCATGTTTTGGTGCTTGGAGTGCTTATCCCGACGTATCTGCTGATAGACCGCAAAAATGCAGTGCTCAACGCACTGATACTATCCGTGGTCGCACTTATATTAATTTGTGTTATCTATACTATAATATACTCCAAGAATTCAATGCGGCGCATTTCTAAAATGAATCAGCACCTTGAAAGCTCCGCCGCTGAATTTATGAATTCGCTCCCCGCTCCTGTGGCAGTTATCGACGAAAGCAGGCAATTTGTCTGGTATAATCAGATATTCGCCGAAAAAATAGGTCTCGGACAGGACGTATACGGACTTGAGCTTGAGGGCTTCGTCAAAATAGACATGAATATGCTTTTAAAGGACGGCTCGGCTATATGTCCCATGAACGGCTCGATATATAATGTCACAGCCGAAAAGTTCGACAAGAACGATATGTCCTTCCTTGTTCTGTATTTCCACGACGATACAAGCTACTATACCGTCAAGAAGCGAATGGACGAATCTCGTCCTAATGTTGTTATAATAAATATCGATAATTATGACGATATCATGCAGAATGCAAAGGAAAGCGAAAAGGCTCAGGCTTCCGTTGAAACCGAAAAACTTATAGAACAGTTCATGAACGGTCACAACGGAATAATTAAAAAAATTTCCTCGAATACTTTCTATGCCGTTATCGAAACAAAACACCTTGACCAGCTTATAATGGAAAAATTCAGCATACTTGATTCTGCACGCTCAATAACTATTGCCTCAAAATATCAGCTTACTTTCTCGATAGGTGTCGGTCAGGGGGCTTCAACTCTCGCCGAAAGCGAGGAAATCGCCCGTCAGTGCCTTGATATGGCTCTCGGCAGGGGCGGTGACCAGGCTGTTGTGAAAACCGACAGCGGATACCGCTTTTTCGGAGGCGTTTCAAAAGGCGTTGAGAAAAAATCCAAGGCGAAAACAAGAATTATTTCAAATGCCCTGCAAGATATTATTGCTTCTTCGGGCAGAGTTTTCCTCATGGGTCACAGGTTCGGCGACCTCGATTCCGTCGGGGCTTCGTGCGGTCTTGCGGGAGCAGTCAAAATGCTCGGAATTGATGTCAGAATAGCCGTTGACAGGTCAAAAAACCTCGCCGTGAACCTTATTGAACACGTTGAGAAAAAAATGGGGACAGGCGTTTTTATTCCGCCGTCCGAGGCTGTTTCGATGATTAATCCCGATGACCTGCTCATAATTGTCGATACGCACAACAAAAACCTTATAGAAAGCCGTGAACTCTATGAAAAGGCTAAATCTGTCGTTGTTATAGACCACCACAGAAAAACCGTAAATTTCATAGACGATGCGGTTATTTTCCACCACGAACCATATGCTTCCTCCGCCTGCGAAATGGTCACGGAAATTATTGAATACTTCCGCTTTGACAACAATGCAAAGCTTGACCCGTGGTTTGCGGAGGCTCTCCTGTCGGGAATAATGCTCGATACGAAAAATTTTGTAATGCGTACAGGCGTGAGGACTTTTGAGGCTGCCGCTTTTCTCAGAAAAAACGGTGCTGACACCGTTGCGGTAAAACAGCTTTTCTCAAATTCCTTTGAATCTTACAAGCACAAGACAAAAATTGTTTCGTCTGCAAAAATCCACGGAAACTGCGCCGTTGCCGCCGCAGATTTCAAAAGTGACGATATACGCACAGCCGCTCCGCAGGCTGCGGACGAACTCCTCGGAATCACGGGCGTTGACGCTTCTTTTGTCGTCTTTGCCACGGGAAATACCGCCAATATATCCGCCCGTTCACTCGGTGCGGTCAATGTACAGCTTATTATGGAAAAACTCGGCGGCGGAGGTCATCAGACCATGGCTGCCACACAGCTTGAAAACACAACGGTTCAGGAAGCCGTTAAACAGCTTATCAGTGCCATTGACGAGCGTGAAACGGAAATGCTCGAAAACGGCTGATATATAAATTAAAACATATAAAAGAAAGGATTATGATTTATGAAAGTTATTTTTTTACAGGACGTTAAAGGCTCAGGAAAAAAAGGAGAAGTCAAGAACGTTGCAGACGGATATGCAAGAAATATGCTTATCCCCAAAAATCTTGCAGTTGAGGCTAATGCAAAGAATCTCAGCGACCTTGAAGGCAAAAAAGCCTCCGCACAGCACAAAATTGATATGGAGAAAAAACAGGCTGAGGAATATGCCGCTAAAATAAAGGGTCAGAAGGTTGTCATCAAGGCAAAAGCAGGCTCAAATGACAGACTTTTCGGCTCTGTTACCGCAGGTCATGTTGCCGATGCACTCAAACAGCAGTTCGGTGTTGAAACAGACAAGAAAAAAATCTCGCTCAGTTCCGATATAAAGAATTTCGGCTCTTATACCGCCGTTGTAAAGCTCTTTGCGGGAATAAGCGAAAAAATAGATGTTGAGGTAGTTTCCGAATAATGGATATTCAAAAAATATCATCGGGAGAACTGCCGCACAACATAGAGGCTGAACAATGCATTATCGGTTCTGTCCTCGCAGACCCGTCAATTCTTCCCACTGTCATAGAACAGATAAATCCGAATTATTTTTACAGCGAACAGCATCAGGCTATTTACGGAATTATACGGCATATGTTCACAAACAATATACCCGTTGATATCGTCACGGTTCTTGATGAGGCTTCAAAACTTCATATCTTTGAATCTTCATTTGAGGGAAAACGCTATCTCATGGAGATAGCAAATACTCTGCCGTCAACCGAAAATATCGCCACATACTGCAAGATAGTTTCGGACAAGTTCTATATACGAAGTTTAAGCAATGCCGCAAAAGCCATACTTGAAGAAATACGTTCGGGCGAAACAGACGCACAAATGCTCATAGATTCGGCTGAAAAGAAGATTTTCGACATACGTCAGGGAAAAGATGTCAGGGGGCTTGTGCCTTTAAGCACAGCCGTCCTTGAAGCTTATGACAGGCTCGGCAAAATTTCGGGCGAAGACAAGGAAAAATATGTCGGCGCAAAGACAGGATTTACCATTCTCGATACCATAACTTCGGGTCTTAACAAATCAGACCTTATAATAATCGCTGCCCGCCCGGGTATGGGTAAAACTTCCTTTGCCATGAATATAGCCGTAAATGTCGCAAGGCGAAACATGGATACCGCTAACGAAAAAGAAGTTGTCGTTTTCAGCCTCGAAATGTCAAAGGAACAGCTCGCCGCAAGAGTTCTCTCAACGGAAGCCCGTGTGGATTCACATTCTCTAAGGAGCGGAAGAATTTCAGGCGATGACTGGGTTAAACTCGCAACAAGCGCAGGATATCTGACTACTCTGCCCATGTATATTGACGATACCGCAGGAATGAACACAAGCCAGATGAAAGCAAAACTCAGGCGTGTAAAGAATCTCGGTCTTGTCGTTATCGACTATTTACAGCTTATGGAATCAACTTCACATTCCGACAACAGAGTTACGGTAGTCAGCGAAATAACAAGACAGTTAAAAATTATGGCAAAAGAACTGAACGTCCCCGTTGTTCTGCTTTCACAGCTTTCCCGTGCAACCGAAGGACGAAACGACAAAAGACCCCTGCTTTCGGATTTGCGTGAATCGGGTTCTATTGAACAGGACGCAGATATCGTTCTTTTCCTGTACCGTGACGCTTACTACAACAAGGACAGCCCCAAACAGAATATCGCAGAATGTATAGTCGCCAAAAACAGACACGGTGAAACAGGCACGGTTGACCTTATATGGGACGGTCAGTATACACGTTTCTCTGACCCCGATTTCAGCGGTCAGCAGCCGCCGACACCTTAAAATATGGATATTTTTGTTTATCTTTTAATTTTTGTCGCCCTGTCTTTTTTGTGGGCAAAATTATGGCTGAAAACCTGCAAATACGAAAAAATCGGGAGATTTGTACTGCATGAAATTATTTTTACGGCTCTTTCTTTTGCCGTGAGTTATATAATGATGCTTATAATTTTCTCCCCCGTTGATGAAACTTACAGTGCGTCAAACAAGGGCGCACTCGGATTCTTGTTTATTTTATGGCTTGTAATATTCGGTTCTGCGTGCTTTGTCGCACTTGTTCAGACAGTCGGGGATATGATAAATAAAAATTCCGAAGATAATGATAATTATGATAAATAAAATTATTGATTTTGTAAAAAAATATAATATGATAAACAACGGCGAATACGTTGTCTGTGGTCTTTCGGGAGGTGCAGACAGCGTTTGCCTTTTACTGTCTATGCAGGAATTAAGCCGTATTATCGGCTTTTCCGTTGAAGCTCTCCATGTAAATCACTCCATAAGGGGCGATGAAAGCGACAGAGATGAAAATTTCTGCTGTGAGCTTTGCAATAAGTTAAATATAAAATTTAATGCCGTCAGATGTGACGTTCCGAAATACGCAAGGGAAAACTCCCTATCTGACGAGGAAGCCGCAAGGATTCTCAGATATAATATTTTTGCGGAATACTCCAAAGGGAAAAAACTCGCAACCGCACACAATGCAAATGATAACCTCGAAACAGCGGTTTTAAATCTCGCAAGGGGTACGGCTTTAAAGGGAATTTCGGGTATCCCGCCCGTCAGGGATAATATTATCCGCCCCCTGCTTACCGTCACAAGACAGGAAATAGAGGATTTCCTCAAAGAAAAAAATCAAGGCTATGTCACCGACAGCACCAATCTTTCAGATGATTACACAAGAAATAAGATAAGACATTTAATAGTTCCGATGTTAGCAGATATAAACAAATCGGTTATCGAAACTTCCGTCAAAACTTTTGACAGTCTGCGGAGTGAGAACGAATTTATAGAAAATCAGGTGAACAATGCCCTTGACAACTGCCGTCAGGGTGATAAATTAATCGGTCTTGCCGAATATGACGAAATTATAAGGAAAAGATGTATCGCCCGCATGATTTCGGAAAAATCCCTGCCCTATTCACACGAAAGACTTAACGCAACCGACAGCATTGTTCTGAACGGCGGAAAATTAAATCTTTCGGGAGATATATTCTTCATATCAGACGGGAAAACCTGCGAAATTAAAAAAATAAGCAAAAATACCCCCGAACTTATAGAAAAAGATTTAATAATAGGCGAAAATTCCATTTTTTTTAACAAAAAAATTATTTGTGAAATAGTAGAATGTGACAATTTGAAGAAAATTCTTTCTGTTCATAAAAAATTAACATTTTACCTGACAGATTATGATAAAATAATAGGCAGGACCGTTGTCAGAAACAGACGTTTCGGCGACAGGATTCAGCTTAAAGGAAGAAATTTTACTTCTTCCGTGAAAAAACTGATAAACGAGAAAATTCCGCCGTCCGAAAGAGATTCCCTGTGTTTCATAGCAGACGAACAAGGACTGATTTTTGCGGAAAATATCGGTATCGCCCAGAGGGTCGCCCCTGACGGGAATACAAAAAGATTATTGAAAATTACTGTAAGGAGTGAATGATTTGACACCAAAAAGAAGCAAAGGTATATTTACTTACATTCTTGTTATCGCAATAGCTTTCTTCTGCATATATTTTGTTACCTCAAAAATGGGAACTTCTGCCGAAAAAACAGAATATACCGAAGTTATAAGCCATTTTGACAACTATGAAGTATCTTATTATGAACTCGACCTCGGTTCGGGAGAACTCATTTACAAGCTGAGAGGCGAAAACTCTCTCAAAAAATACAATGTCCCAAGCGTTTCGGTTTTCTATGAGGATACAAAGGACTACCGAAAAGAATACAACCAGAAATATCCAAATGAACCGCTTTCACAGGACTATATAAAAGTTACTGACCATACATGGCTGTATTCGCTTATTCCCGTTCTGCTGACAATCGTCCTCGGAATAGTTATTCTCTATTTCATGATGAAACAGAACGGCGGAGGCGGTAAGTATACCTCCTTCGGAAAAGCAAACCTCAAAGCACAGGCAAGCGGAAGAAAAGCAACTTTTGACGATGTTGCAGGCGCAGACGAGGAAAAACAGGAACTTCAAGAAATTGTAGACTATCTGAAACACCCCGGAAAATATACGGAAATAGGCGCAAAAGTCCCCAAGGGCGTTCTGCTCCTCGGACCTCCCGGCACAGGTAAAACTCTCCTTGCAAGAGCCGTTGCAGGTGAGGCAGGCTGTCCGTTCTTCCCCATTTCGGGTTCTGATTTCGTTGAAATGTTTGTCGGCGTGGGTGCGTCCCGTGTAAGAGATTTGTTTGAACAGGCTAAAAAGCACTCCCCTGCTATCATATTCATAGACGAAATTGATGCTGTCGGCAGACATCGTGGCGCAGGTCTCGGAGGCGGTCACGATGAGCGTGAACAGACTCTTAACCAGTTGCTCGTTGAAATGGACGGTTTCACGGGAAATGAAAGCGTTATCGTAATAGCTGCCACAAACCGCCGTGATATCCTCGACCCTGCACTTCTCCGTCCGGGAAGATTTGACAGACAGATAGTTGTAGGCTATCCCGATGTAAAGGGCAGACAGGAAATCCTTAAAGTTCATTCAAAAAACAAGCCCCTCGCCCCCGATGTTGATTTGCGTGTAATAGCTCAGACTACTCAGGGATTCACGGGCGCAGACCTCGAAAACCTCCTCAATGAAGCTGCACTCCTCGCCGCAAGACAGGACAGAATGTCAATTACCGAACACGACATAGAAGAAGCTACAATGAAAGTTATTGCAGGTCCTGAAAAGAAATCAAGAATTGTTACCGAAAGCGACAAGCGTGTTACCGCTTATCATGAGGCAGGTCACGCAATAGCAGCATATAACCTCCCCACACAGGACAAGGTTCATCAGGTAACTATAATTCAGCGTGGTATGGCGGCAGGTCTTACAGTCACAAGACCCGACACGGACGATATGCACGTTTCAAGAAATCATATGCGTGAGAATATTATAATGCTCCTCGGAGGCAGAGTTGCGGAAGAACTTATCCTTGACGACATCTGCACGGGTGCATCAAATGATATCGAACGTGCCACAAATACCGCAAGAAACATGGTCACAAGATACGGTTTCTCAAAGAAACTCGGTACTGTTGTCTACGGTTCAAGCAATGATGAAGTATTCCTCGGAAAAGACTACGGTCATACAAGAAATTACAGTGAGGCTGTTGCCGCTGAAATTGATGAAGAAGTAAGGGGAATCATCGAAAAGGCTTACGCTGACTGTACGGATATCCTCCGTGCAAATATCGACAAACTTCATCTCCTTGCAAAGTATCTCCTTAAATTTGAAAAAATAGACGGAGAGGATTTTGAAAAAATGATGAGGGGCGAAATAACGGAAGATGTTCTCAATGAACCCGTATTCGATGAATCCGAATCCGAAATGACAACCGTCAAGGAAAATGCCACAGAAGAAAATTAATATAAAGGACGCTGAAAAAAGCGTCCTTTTAATTGTCAAAAAAATATAAGTCAATACTATTGTATTTCGGAAGAAAATATTATATAATGGTAATGTATGATTTTTTTAAGGAGGAATTTATGAAGAAATTAAACGGATTAAAGCTGAAACACCGTAAAAATACTCAGGATTCGGCTACAATTGATTTTCCTCTGCCCGAAAAAGTTATTATACCCATGTCAATGCATATGGGTGTGCCGTGCAGTCCGCTTGTAAAGCTTAAAGACACGGTAAAAGTCGGGCAGAAAATAGGCGACTGCGATGCACCTTTCAGTGTGCCTGTACATTCGGGCGTATCGGGTACTGTCACAGCAATAACCGATTACAGAAACGCTATGGGTACTGTCTGCAAAGCTGTCGAAATCACAACTGACGGCAAACAGGAAGTTTCGGAAGAAGTCAAGCCCCCTGTCATAACCGACAAGGAAAGTTTTATAAAAGCTGTCCGTGAAAGCGGTGCGTGCGGTCTGGGCGGTGCGGGTTTCCCGACACATATCAAGCTTAACCCGAAAACTCCCATTGACACAATTATTATCAATGCCGCAGAATGTGAGCCGTATATAACTGCGGACTACCGTGAAATGATGGAATACCCCGATGACATAATAGGCGGTATAAATTATATAAAAAATATACTTAACATTCCGAAAGCTATTCTCGCAATAGAAGCCAACAAGCCCGAAGCCATTAAAAATTTTACCAAAATGGCTGAGAATGACGATACCATTGATATTTTCACGCTCCCGTCATGCTATCCGCAGGGTGCGGAAAAAGTCATAATCCATAACTCGACAGGCAGAATTGTAATGGAAGGTCAGCTCCCCTCAGATGTGGGCGTAATCGTTATAAACGTTTCAACCGTTGCTTTTCTTTACAGGTATGTGCAGACGGGTATGCCTCTTGTTACACGCCGTCTTACCGTTGACGGAAACGCTGTCGGCGAACCTAAAAATATCCGCACGGTAACAGGTACTCCCTTTGTCAGTCTGCTTGAATACTGCAAGACCAATATGGAAAATGTAAAGAAAATCATCGCAGGCGGTCCTATGATGGGCATGAGTATTCCCGACCCGAATATGCCCGTTGTAAAGACTTCAAATGCCCTGCTTGCCATTAAAAGCTATGATGACAGAAAAACTTCTTCATGTATAAGGTGTGGAAGATGTGTTGCAGTCTGTCCCCTCGGTCTTATGCCTGCCGAAATCGAAAAGGCTTATAAAATTAAAAATATTGAGGAACTCAAAGAGCTTAAAGTTATGCTCTGCATGAACTGCGGAAGCTGTACCTATGTATGCCCCGCAAACAGAAAACTTGCGGAGTCAAATCAGCTTGCAAAGGCTCTTATTCCGAGAAAGTGAGGCAGATATGAACAAACTTGTTGTTTCACCGTCACCGCATGATGAAAATTATGTTAAAACTTCCGTCATAATGCTTAATGTTATAATTGCCCTTGTGCCTGCGTTTGTCATGAGTGCATATTATTTCGGCTGGCGTTCGATAATGCTTACCGCCGTATGCATAGTAAGCTGTGTGGCATTTGAATTTATTTGCAGAAAATTAATGAAGCGTGACCAGACAATCGGCGATTTGTCGGCAGTCGTAACGGGTCTTATCCTTGCAATGAATCTCCCTGTGACTCTCCCCCCGTGGATTGCAATTATAGGCTCATTCGTGGCAATAGTCATAACAAAACAGCTTTTCGGCGGTATCGGTCAGAATTTCGCAAACCCTGCCATAACCGCAAGAATTGTCCTTATGGTGAGTTTCCCCTCTGCCATGACAAACTGGGTGTATCCTTTCTGGTATCAGAATCCGACAGACGCAGTTTCGGGAGCTACTCCCCTCGTTGTAAACAGTACGGAACAGTATTCGTATCTTGATTTGTTTATAGGAAAATGCGGAGGCTGTCTCGGCGAAACCTGTGCCGCAGCACTCCTCGCAGGCGGTATATATCTTATGATTAAAAAGATTATAAATCCTGCCGCACCCGTTGCATTTATCGGAACTCTTGCCCTGCTTTCGGCAGTTTCAGGCGGAGACCCCTTATATCAGATACTTTCGGGCGGTGTGTTCCTCGGAGCATTTTTCATGGCTACGGACTACGCAACAACTCCCATTTCCACAAAGGGAAAAGTTGTTTTCGGCATAGGCTGCGGAATTATAACCTTTGTTATCAGAAGTTTCGGTTCATATCCTGAGGGCGTTTCTTTCTCGATACTTCTTATGAACATACTCACCCCCTATATTGAACAGCTCACAAGAAACAAGGTATTCGGTGCAAAGGAGGCTGTAAAGAATGAAAAGTAATGAAAACAATATAAAGCCTACTCTTGTGCTTACGGTCATATGCATAATTGCCTCCCTGCTCCTCGTATTCGCATACGAACTGACAAAAGACAAAATATCCGCACAGAAAGAACAGCGTTTTTCTTCAAGCGTTGAATCGCTTTTCGGAAAAACCGACAGCAGACTTATCAACGATAATTTCGGAAATGACGATATCCTTGCAATTGCCGTTACTCCTGACGGAAAAACCGCTGTTCAGGTCTGCGCTGACGGCTATTCAAAGGACGGCATAAATATTCTTGTCGGCATTGACGAAAACGGAAAAGTTTCAGGCATTGAGTTTGTCTCCCTCGGAGAAACTCCGGGTCTCGGCTCAAAGGTAAGGGATATTCCCGAATTTCGCAGAAATTTCTACGGCTTGTCCGAATCTGCGGACGATGTTGACGGCATAAGCGGTGCGACTTTTTCTTCAAAGGGTATGAAAAACGCAGTAAATACCGCCCTTGACGTTTATAATCAAAACAAGGAGGCGATACTCAATGGCTGAAAATAAATCTCTCGGCAAAGAATTAACCAAAGGCATAATAAAAGAAAATCCCACGCTTGTTATGCTCCTCGGAATGTGTCCCACCCTTGCCGTTACAACTCAGGCTATGAACGGTATCGGAATGGGTCTTGCAACTACTTTTGTTCTTCTCGGTTCAAATATAGTTGTTTCCGCTCTCAGAAAAGTTATCCCCGACAAAGTAAGAATCCCTGCATTTATAGTAATTATCGCAAGCTTTGTAACGCTCATAGGATTTCTTTTGGAGGGCTTTGTGCCGTCACTCTATGACAGTCTCGGCATATATCTCACGCTTATAACCGTAAACTGCATTATTTTCGGAAGGGCTGAAATGTTCGCAAGCAAGAACAATGTTGTCGCTTCTGCCTGTGATGCAATAGGAATGGGCATAGGCTTCACGCTTGCACTGTTCTTAATGGGTTCTGTCCGTGAAATAATCGGTGCAGGTCAGTGGCTCGGAATCAATATCCCCGTTGCACACGACAACCCCATGCTTATATTTATCATGCCTGCGGGCGGATTTTTCACCCTCGGAATGATTATCGCAATTGTCAATAAATTAAAGAACAGAAAACCGCCTGCTGAAATAAAATGCGGTTCATGCGAAAACTGCGCCCTTGCGGGCAAATGCGAAAAGGACGGTGAAAAGGCATGAAAACTATGATGGTTATTTTACTCTCGGCTATGCTTACCGATAACTTTGTGCTTTCAAAATTCATGGGAATATGCCCTTTCCTCGGTGTATCGAAAAAGCTTGACAGTGCAACGGGCATGGGTCTTGCGGTTACTTTTGTAATGATATGTGCAACCTGCGTTACATATCCGATATATCACGGAATACTCGTCCCGAACGGTCTTGAATATCTGAATACCGTTGTATTCATACTTGTAATTGCTCTGTTTGTTCAGCTTGTTGAAACAGCTTTGAAAAAAACTATCCCCTCGCTTTATAAATCCCTCGGTGTATATCTTCCGCTTATCACGACAAACTGTGCCGTACTCGGTGTAACCGTACTGAATATAGACAACGGATATACATTTTTGCAGTCGGTTGTAAACGCTCTCGGAGGCGGTCTCGGATTTATGCTTTCGCTTGTTATCTTTTCGGGAGTCCGCAAAAAAATGGAATATGCGGATATCCCTGAAACATTCAAGGGAGTTCCCGCTACTTTAATCGCCGCTTCAATAGTTTCCGTAAGCTTTATGGGCTTTTCGGGACTGTTCAATTAAGGGGGTGCTGTGATGACTTATTTAATCCCTGCACTTATACTCGGAGTATGCGGAATACTCGCAGGTGTGCTTTTAACAGTCGCTTCAAAGGTTTTCTATGTTGAGGTTGACGAAAGAGTTGAAAAGATAAGCGAATCCCTCCCGCAGGCAAACTGCGGAGCGTGCGGATTTGCAGGCTGTGCGGACTATGCGGACGCTATTGTAAACAAGGGCGCAGCCGCTAATCTCTGCCGTCCCGGAGGTGCTGACGCTGCCGTAAAAATCGCAGAAATCTTAGGTACTTCCGCAGGGGAAATAGTCCCCATGACCGCTGTTGTTCACTGTAGCGGAAACTGCGATGCAACACGGACACAGTTTATCTTTGACGGTGTTCAGTCCTGTAAAGCCGTTAAAAGATTTTACAGCGGAAACGGTGCCTGTAAATACGGCTGTATCGGTCTCGGAGACTGTTCCGCAGTCTGCGAATATAATGCAATAAAAATAGAAAAAGGCGTTGCAAAGGTTAATTCTTCTCTTTGTAAAGCCTGCGGACAGTGTGCGGCAGTATGCCCGAATCATCTTATTTCCATACGTCCGCTTGCAAATAAGGTTGATGTTCTCTGTTCGTCTGCGGACAACGGAAAAGTTACAAAGACAAACTGCAAAAACGGCTGTATAGGCTGTAAAATGTGTGAGAAAAAATGCCCGAACGGTGCTGTGACCGTTAAAGACTTCCATGCGGTCATAGACTATGACAAATGTACATCATGCGGAGAGTGTGCCGCTGTGTGTCCCGTAAAGGCTATTCATTGACATTATTAATTTTTTATCCGCTGAAATTTTCGGCGGATATTTTTTTAATTTTCTTGCATTTCCCGATTTTCCGTGGTATAATATCACTATATTACAGATTATGGGGAATTGCTTATGAAAATTATAAAAAATTTAATTGTTTCGGCTGTCTGTGTTGTTTCGCTCTGCGGTTGTGCAATAAGGACTGATATAGTCCCCGAATATAACCTTGCGACTTCTCAGGCTGAACCCGAATACACCGAAATATCCGCAGAAAGTGTCTGCGAAATCGTTGAGGAACAAATCTCTCCCGAAAATTCGGAAATTTGTTTCGATATGAGAATAGATTCCGATACCATAAAAAACGGTGTCGCTGTCTTTAAAAATAAAAATCCCGATTTTTTCTGGCTTAACGGCTACACGATAGTTACTGACAGCAAGTCAACGAAAATAAAATTTAATATTTTAAATAATTATTCCGTTGAGGAATTAAAAGTAATGCATGATACGCTGAAACAGAAAACCGAGGAAGTTTCCGCCGTTGCACAGGGCTTTGAAAGCGATTACGAAAAAATTCTTTTCGTGCATGACTATATAGTCAATAATACCGATTATGACTTTGCGGGGGCTGAGTCGGGCGCAAACGGCATATGGGGAACGGCTTACGGCTGTCTTGTGAACGGTCACGCTATCTGTCAGGGGTATTCAGAGGCTTTTCTTGAAATAATGAACTCTCTCGGCATAGAGTGCGGTGTCTGTGCAGGAGATTCCGACAGAGGCAGGCACGCATGGAATTACGTCAATCTGAACGGTGTTTACTACTGGCTTGATGTCACATGGGACGACCCCGAAAGCGATGAAAATGAGGACGGAAAACTTGAACACAAGTATTTTCTTATAAATGATGAAATGCTTCTCCGCACACGACAGCTTGACGAAAATCAATATTTTATTCCCGTATGCAGTTCGTTAAATGATAATTATTATGTCAGAAACAACTGCTATATGGAGTATTATGACGTTGACGAAATAGGAACGAAAATGCTTGAATGTTCCGAAAATCACGAAATAAGCATTATGTTCGGCTCTGATGATGTCTATGAAACGGCTGTTTATTCGCTTTTTGAGGGCGAGGATATCTGGACTGCGCTTTCATATGTCGGCGATTACAGCGAAATAAGATATTCAAATGATGAAGTTATGAACGTTGTGACAATAAGTTTCTGATAAGTCTGCCTGTCCTGATGACAGGCATTTTTTTGTTAAAATATAACAAAAAGTACATCAAATTTTTTATGTGCATATTTACCCGTGAACATATATTCTTTTTGTCGTTTTCTGTCGCTTTTTGAAAAGAATTATTACATTCCTGTTACCGCACAAATATTGAATTTCAATGGGAAATAACCGCTGTATTTCAAAAAAATTGCCGAAAATTCTTGACTTTCCGTATATTTAAGCCCTTATTAGACTTATTGTAGTCTTGTGCTTTTGTAACGATTTTGTAATTTTTAACAGTATTTATTTTTGATTTATTAATATAATATCAACTAAATATTAATATTCCGTACATTTAATATGTGGCATTTTCACCAAAGGAAATATTCCCCGTAAAATTTTTTTGTTCGTAAAATGGAAATGTCTCCGAAAGTGTTGCCATTTTCGTCCAATTATGTTATTATTATATCGGTTCGTGAGAACCCACATAATCTGTAAAAAAAATTATGAAAAAGAAATATTCATAATGGAAAACGAAAGGATTGAGTTAATGAGTAAAGTTAAAGCAGCGGCGATGATATTCGGAGGTCTTACTACCTGCATGGCGGGAGTTTTACTTACAGGATATGTCGTATCCCCTACGGTCGGCTCTGCTGCCTCAAGAGACATCTGCACAGTAAGCGAAAATATGAACGGTGCTGTATCTTATGTCCCCCTTGAAAATACCGTAATCACTGATTCAAGCAAGAGAGAAAAAGAAACAGATAACGCTGTCGCAAAATCAGACAAAGACGGCGCAAATAATGTGGAGAACATCAGAAAGACCGCAAACACCTCAGAAAATACAAACAATGAGGATTATAAATTCGCTGTGATGGATATACAGCCCGCTTCCTATGACGAGCCTGTTTTCATCGCAGTACCGCAGGAAACTTCCGTGAACATATATTCACAGTATAAGGGCGAGACCCCTGCCGTTGAGAATTATGTCAAAGAAGAAAAAACTGTTCAGGAAACTCCCGAAGTTCCAGAAAATCAGAACAAAGCCGAGGAAACTTCCAAAACCGAGGAATTTGAGTTCACTGTCGAAGAAGTAACGGAAGAATCAACCGAGCCTGAAAAGGAAAAATCCGTTGAAACTGCCGAGAAAACTTCCGAACCCGAAGAATTTGAATTTACTATCGAGGAAGTAAAAGAGGAAGAATCCGAAAAAACTGCCGAGCCTGAAAAATCCGCCGAGGAAACTCCCGAAGTTAAAGAAGTTACCGAAGTTAAGGAAACTGTTGAGGAAGTTACCGAAGTTAAGGGAACTCCCGAAGTTAAGGAAACTGTTGAGGAAGTTACCGAAGTCAAGGAGACTCCCGAAGTTAAGGAAACTGTTGAGGAAGTTGCAGAACCCGAAATTAAAGAGGATATCCCCGATGTTGCACCCGTGACAACCGAGATAGAAGTTCAGGTAACTCCCACTGTTACAACTCAGTACGTTGCACAGCCCGCTGAATCCGAAGAAACTCAGCCCGTTGAGGAAACTCCGCAGGAATCAGCTCCGAGTATTCCGCTTTCGCAGAGCGAATATATCGCACTCTGCAACGCTGTCGCACATGAGGCAGGCTGTAACTGGATAAGCACCCGTGACAAGGCTAATGTTGTCGAAGTAATTATGAACCGTGTGTACAGTTCGCTTTTCCCCAATTCGGTAATTGAAGTGCTTACTCAGCAGAATCAGTTTACAGGTGCGGAGGGCTACGCTTACCTCGGATACCTGACAAGTGATGTAAGTCAGGACGTGCTTGATGCCGTAGACCTTTATTTCAGCAATCCCGAATCATTTAACGAAGGCTATCTTTATTTCTATGGTGACGGATATCAGAACCACTTCTCGCAAGGCGGCTGGTGGTAATAACCATAAATACAAACGCTGCATTTGATATGCGGCGTTTTTGATTACAAGGAGACTTATTATGAATAATTTTATGAAAGAAGCAATAAATGAAGCTTATACAGGTATAAATCAGGGTCACGGCGGTCCTTTCGGCTGTGTGATAGTTAAAAACAATAAAATTATAGGCAAGGGTCACAACCGTGTACTCCTCAGAAAAGACCCTACCTGTCACGGCGAAATGGAAGCCATAAGAAATGCCTGCGAAAACCTCGGCACTTTTGATTTGAAAGACTGCGAATTATATACCACGGCTGAACCCTGCCCCATGTGCCTCGGTGCGATTCTCTGGGCAAATATCAAAAAAGTTTATTACGGCTGCAATACAAAAGATACCGAAAATATCGGTTTCCGTGATGATATTTTCTATAAATTCCTGAACGGCGAGGGCGATATCCTTGACATTTCGGAATCTGAAAGAAATTCATGCCTTGAACTCTTTGACGACTATTCAAAAATCGAAAACAGAAAAATATATTAAAATTAACAATTCTGTCAAAGAAAATACTTGACATTCCCGTAAAAATCCGTTATAATGTTATTGTACGGCAATAACAGTTATTTGTGTTTAACGGAAAAACTTGGGAAGTTGTACGAAAGCCTTCGTCCCATATCGGGCAGGGGCTTTTTTGTTTATGTGCCGTTAGCTCAGCAGGTAGAGCAGTAAAATCCCGCCTTGTATCAGGCGGTAACAGCAAATACCTCACTTCATACGTGACGTGTCGCAGGTTCGACTCCTGCACGGCACACCATGTACCGTTAGCTTATTGGTAAAGCACGTGCTATAAGGTCAATCCCGTCTTGAAAAAGACGGTAACAGCAGTTCCTTGGGGCGCACAAGAAGCAGGTTCGATTCCTGCACGGTACATTACAACTATTTTTATATTTTTTATCAAAAGGAGATAATACCTATGCAGTGGACAGGACTTAATGTTCTTCGTGAAAAATATCTTTCGTTCTTTGAGAGCAAAAACCATACCCGTATGGCGAGTGCCTCTCTCATTCCGCAGGGAGACAAGAGCCTCCTCCTTATAAATTCGGGAATGGCTCCCCTTAAAAAATACTTTCTCGGTCAGGCTGTTCCTCCGAATGTGAGAGTTACCACCTGTCAGAAATGTATAAGAACTCCCGATATCGAAAGTGTCGGAAAAACTGCCCGTCACGGCACTTATTTTGAAATGCTCGGAAACTTCTCTTTCGGTGACTATTTCAAGAATGAAGCCATTGAATGGGCTTGGGAATTTCTCACGAAAACACTTGAAATCCCCGCTGAAAAACTCTGGATTACTATTTACGAAAGCGATGACGAGGCTGAACAGATATGGGAAAATAAAATTGGTATCCCCCACGACAGAATTATCCGCCTCGGCAAAAAAGATAATTTCTGGGAACACGGTTCTGGTCCCTGCGGTCCATGCTCCGAAATCCATTTCGACCGTGGAGAGGCTTACGGTCCTTTTGAAAACTTTGAACAGGCAAGCGACTGCGACCGTGTAATTGAAATCTGGAATCTCGTTTTCAGTCAGTTCGACAGTGACGGAAACGGTCACTATGCCGAAATGAAAAATAAAAATATTGATACGGGTATGGGTCTTGAAAGACTTGCCTGCGTTATGCAGGGCGTTGACAATATCTTTGAAGTCGATACCGTTCAGAATATCATGAAACATATTTCCAAATTCGCAGGCGTTGAGTATAAGACGGACGCAAAGAAAGACGTTTCCCTCCGTGTAATTACAGACCATATCAGAAGTACAACCTTCATGGTCGGTGACGGAATACTCCCTTCAAATGAGGGCAGAGGCTACGTTCTCAGACGACTTCTCAGGCGTGCTGCCCGTCACGGCAGATTATTGGGTATCACAAAGCCTTTCCTTTTTGAAGTCTGTGACACCGTTATAAACGAAAATGCTGACGCTTACCCCGAACTCGCCGAAAAGAGAGAGTACATAAAGAAAATTATCGGCGTTGAGGAAGAAGCTTTCGCTAAAACTATTGACAAGGGTACTGAACTTCTCAGCCAGTTTATTGATAAATTAATTTCCGAAAACGGAAAAACCCTCTCAGGCGACGACGCTTTCAAACTCGCCGATACTTACGGTTTCCCGATTGATTTGACTATTGAAATCTGCGAAGAAAAGGGACTTTCCGTTGATGTTGACAGATTCAGGGAACTTGCCCTCGAACAGAGAAACAAGGCTAAGGCTGACCACCTCGCAAAAGCAGGTTCTTCATGGGCTGACAACAGCATTAAGATAGACGCTCCGAAAACCGTTTTCACGGGCTACACTGACTATACTGCGGAAAATGCCGAAATCCTCGCTATTTACAGGGACGGTCAGGAAATAAATACCGCTGTTGAGGGCGATGATGTTGTTATTCTCCTCGACAGAACTCCTTTCTATGCCGAAAGCGGCGGACAAATCGGTGATACGGGCGTTATCGCAAACGGCGGCAGCAAGGCTGATATTGCCGATACTATCAAGTCGGAGGGTCATTTCCTGCATATCGCTTCAATTTCTGAGGGTTCATTCTCAAAGGGCGACAAGGTGACAGCCTCCATAAACAAGGAAAGACGCTGGAATATCATGAGAAATCATACTTCCGCACACCTTCTTCAAAATGCTCTCCGTCAGGTTCTCGGTGAACACGTTCATCAGGCAGGTCAGCTTGTAAACGATAAAACCTGCCGTTTTGACTTCAATCATTTCTCGGCTATGACAGATGAGGAAATCTCAAAGGTAGAAAATATAGTAAATACTGAAATTACGAACAATATCCCTGTTACAATGCAGGAAATGCCCATTGATGAGGCAAGAAAACTCGGTGCTATGGCTCTGTTCGGCGAAAAGTACGGCGATACCGTAAGAGTTGTCACAGCAGGCGATTCAATTGAATTCTGCGGCGGTACTCATGTTTCAAACACTTCGCAAATCGGTCTTTTCAAGATAGTTTCGGAAAGCTCCGTTGCCGCAGGAACAAGACGTATTGAAGCTGTTACGGGTATCAATGTTCTTGAATTGCTCAACGATTTCAAGAGTACGATTATTAAATCCGCAAAGGCTCTCAAACTCGCAAATATTACCGAACTCCCTGAAAAATGCGCCGCTGTTACCGCTGAACTCAAAGAAAAAGACAAGAATCTCGAATCACTCAATCAGCAGATTGCAAATGCAAAAGCCGCAGATATATTTAAAAATTCAACGGAAATAAACGGTATAAGCGTCATTAAGGCTGACCTCGGCACTTCAACCCCCGATGAACTCAGAAAACTCGGCGACAGCATAAAGGATAAGGCTGAACCCGTTGTCGCTCTCTTTGCAGGCGTGAACGGCACAAAAGGCACTCTCTACTGCGTATGCTCGAAAGAAGCCGTTAAAATGGGCGCAAATGCAGGCAAACTCGTTCGTGAGGCTGCTGCCGTAACAGGCGGTAAGGGCGGCGGAAAACCCGACAGTGCCATGGCTGGCATGGGCGATATCTCAAAAGCAGGCGAAGCTGTAAACGCTTTTGAAAATATCGTTGCCGAACTTATAAAATAAATTATAAAAAGGAGAATTATTATGGACTGTTTATTCTGCAAAATAATCAACGGAGAAATCCCAAGCACCAAGGTTTATGAGGACGAATTTGTCTTTGCTTTCAAGGACATAAGCCCCATTGCACCCGTGCATGACCTCATTGTTCCCAAAACGCATATCTGCTGTGCAAACAAAATAACTGCCGAAAATTCCGAATATATTGCGAAAATCTTTGAGGCTGTACCCAAAATCGCACAGTCCGAAAACCTCGAAACTTACAGAATAATCAACAACTGCGGTGAAGATGCGGGGCAGAGCGTTATGCACCTCCATTTCCACCTCGTAGGCGGTGTTAAAATGGGCTGGGGCAAGGAATCCCTCGGCAAAACCGAATAAGGAGTCACGTATGGACAATACATATACAATTAATATTGCAGGGCTTGAAAGGAAACTCCCGCTCTGCCCCATAAACGAACACCTTGACATTGCGGCTTTTGTAATGTTTTCGGACGTTGAAATAACTGTTGCCTCCGCAAAGGCTCTCCTCGAAAAATGCCCCGATTTTGATGTTATTATAACCGCCGAATCAAAGGGTATTCCCCTCGCCTACGAAATGGCAAGGCAAAGCGGTAAGCCCTACGTTGTCGCAAGAAAATCCGTAAAGCTTTACATGAAAAATCCGATTTCCGTTACAGTTAAATCCATAACTACTGCCGCTGAACAGATTCTTCACCTCTCAGCAGATAAGACTGAAATGCTGAAAGATAAAAAAGTCCTCATTGTCGATGACGTTATAAGTACGGGAGAATCACTCAAAGCTATCGAACAAATCGTAATTGCCGCAGGCGGAAATATTGTCGGTAAAGCCGCTGTACTCGCCGAGGGCGATGCCGCTGACAGAGATGACCTTATATTCCTCGAAAAACTGCCCGTTTTCCCTAAATAAGAAAAGCATATGAAGCGAAAAATAATTGAAGCGGCGGCAGCATATTTGTCGGGATTGTTTTTCGCTTCATTTTTTAACAGGAATATATTTCTTTTTATATCCTTTGCAGCAATTACACTGCTGATTCTGCGTCTTAAAAACGCTGTACTGCGTGATTTTGCAGTAATATCCGTTTCTTTTGCGGTCGGTGTCGGATATTTTAACTTATATACAAGCCTGACTTATGACAAAATAATATCTTTTAACGGAACAACGGGGAGTTTTTCGGGCGAAGTAACCGATATAAAATACTATAACGGCGGTTTTGCATCATATACCCTCAAAGGCAAAATAAATAATGACATTTCTGCAAAAGCAAATCTTTATACAAATGATATCGGTGCAAAGTACGGCGATATTTTGACTGTCCCCGAATGTGAATTTTCAGCTTTTGAAAATACTTATATCTTCAATTCGGAGGATTATTATAAATCCGAAAATATATTTCTCTCCCTGAACAACAAGGGGAATGTAGAATTACAGCGCAGAAATTCAAGAAAGTTAAAAAATTTCCTCGCAGAATACCGTGAAAATATGACGGACAAGTTTAAAATTATTCTCGGTGAGGACTGCGGAGGTTTTATGGTGGGAATGGTTTTCGGTGAGAAACAAGCCGTTGACGGGAACTTGAAAACCGCACTCTACCGCAGCGGTATCGGGCATATATTGTCCGTTTCGGGACTTCATGTCTCGGTAATTACAGCCTTTATTATGCTGATTCTCCGCAGAACAGGGCTGAACAGATTCCTGTCATTCATAATAATAAATATTTTTATGACCCTGCTTGTCATAACGGCAAACTCCCCTGTTTCGGCAGTAAGGGCGATGATAATGCTTGACTTTATGTATTCCGCAAGGATTTTTTACAGGCAGAACGATACATTTAACTCCCTTGCATGGGCGGCAATAATTATCTGCACTTTTAACCCCTATTCCATATACAGTTCGGGATTTATGCTTTCTTTTGCGGGTACTTTCGGGATAGGCGTATTCGCCCCCTATATGACAAAAAATATGAAAACCGACACGGCTTTCCGAAAATTAAAATTCAGTTTTGTCACAGCCCTTTGTACATCTGTTTTTGTTTTTCCGCTAAGTATGTATTATTTCGACGAAACGTCCCTGATTTCACCGATAAGCAATATAGTTTCAGTGCCTTTGTGTACGGTTTCCATGCTTATAGGCGTGATATATGTTCTCACGGGCGGTATTTTCCCGATTATATACGGAGCATATATTTTTATTAAGCCTGTTATTTATATTTCCAAAAAGACAGCGGATATGAGTATTTTTCATATCTCAAAGGGCGGATATTCGGCATATGTACTGTTAAGTCTCTGTGCGGTCTGCATGGCTGTGTATATGATTTTCGGGAGAAGAAAAATTCTGACGGCGGTTATTGCCGTATCATTTGCCGTATTTTCGGTATATTCAACGGTTTGCTCCCTGTACAGGCATAATAATTTGATAATATCCGTTCTCGGAAAAGGCACGGACGCAACCGTTATTATAAGCTTCAAAAACAGTACAAATATCATTGATTTGAGCGGATATTACCGCAGTCCGGAATATGCGGCGAAATATCTCGACACAAACGGCATTGATTCGGTTGACAATCTCATTCTCACAAAAAATATAAATTCGCAGTATTCCGCTTATTTGTCGGAACTTGAATATCATAAAATCAAAAATTTTGTCAGAACGGAAAATTTCAGCCTTGACGGGAATTTCAAAGCAGATTTTGAAAACGGAATATTAACCGTTGATTTCGATAACAATAAGATTAAAATATACCCTGCAAAATCAGGAACAAATTCCAATGGGCTTGACGTTTTCTATGGGAATATCCCCAAAAATTCAAAGCCTGACAGCGGTATTTTCCTTGACGAATACGAAAACTATCAGCTTTCGGGAATGAATAATTTTGAAATATTTGTATACAGTGACGGCGTATACAGGATAAGGAGGTTATAATGCCGCAGATTGATTCAAAGGCACTCAATACAATGCTTAAAAACGGCGAATTAGCCAATATTTATTACATATACGGCACGGATATTGAAGGCGTTGAAAAAATGACAAAAAATATAATCAAATCCGCTGTCGGCGACAACGAAGATTTCGCCCTGACCAAAACAGGCGGAAAATATGTGGATTTTTCCTCCCTCGAAGATACAATAGGCATGATGCCCATGATGTCGGACTACAACTGCATACTTATAAACGATTACAACTGCGAAAAGCCTTTTGACGATATGAGAGGCAAAAAAGCAGAGGATATAAATAAAAAACTTATCGAAATATTAAAAAATATCCCGCCTGCAACTGTCGTTGTATTCAACGTAACGGGCTTTGAAATCGAAACAAAATTTGACTATAAATCAAAGAAAACCGTCATAAAGGACAAAAATAAAAAGCTTGCGGATTTTGCCGCAAAAAACGGCATACTCTGCGAAATAAACACCAAAACCGCAAACGAACTCGCAAAAGATATAACAAATAAAATATCCGCAAGGGGCGGTATGATTAGCCTTGCAAATGCAAAAAATCTCGCCGAAATGTGCCTTTGTGACACCGTTGCACTTAATAACGAAATTGACAAGCTCTGCGTATACGCTCAGGGGCGTGAAATAACCCTTGATATGCTTAACCTGCTCGTACACAGACAGAATGACATAACCGTTTACAAGCTTGCAAATGCCGTTGCCCTTATGGATAAAAATACCGCACTCACCGCAATAGACGAACTGAATATAGACTATTCAAATAAAATGATGATTTTCACTGTTATCGCAAATACTTTTATAGATTTATACCGTGCTTCATGTGCCGTAAAATCAAGAAAAACTATTGATGATACTGTAATGATTTCGGATACGGCGCAAACCGTGCCTTTGTCGTAAGAAATGCTTTCAGGGACTGCTCCCGAATGAGTACCGAAAGACTGCGTGACTGCGTTAAAATATTAAGGGATACCGCTTTACAGCTCAATTCAACAGCCGATGACCCACGGATTATTCTTGAACAGGCTGTCGTGAAAATGCTTATGACAAACAATCAGCGGAGGATATATGATAAAAATTAATGAGGCTGTAATAGTTGAGGGAAAATATGACAAGATAAAATTATCATCAATTTTTGATGCCGTTATAATAGTGACCGACGGTTTCGGAATTTTCAGGGACAGGGAAAAACTTGAACTTATAAGATATTATGCCGAAAAGACAGGCATAATAATTCTGACCGACTCCGACAGCGCAGGCAGAAAAATAAGAGGCTATATCAAAAGCGCAGTCAAAAAGGGAAATATCAAAAATGTCTATGTTCCCGATGTTTTCGGCAAGGAAAAACGCAAGGAAAAACCTTCCGCAGAAGGAAAACTCGGTGTTGAGGGTATAAATAAAAAGATTATTCTCGATGCATTTCAAAAGGCGGGAATAACTTCTTCCGAAAGAATATCAGAACCCGATATAAATAAAACCGTTCTCTATGAACTTGGTCTCAGCGGAAAACCCGACAGCAAGTCCCTGCGCCTTGAATTGCAGAAATCTCTCGGTCTGCCGTCACTCATGTCGGCTTCATCTCTCATTGAAGTGCTTAATACCATGATGACAAGAGAAGAACTTGAAAAGAAAATTATCGAACTGGGAGGACTCTGATGTTATATAGCAGTCTGCTGTTTATTTACGGATTTCTTCCGATGTCGCTGCTTGTATTCTACCTTGCGAAACAGAAATACCGTGACGGGATATTACTTGCATTAAGCCTTGTATTCTGTGCTTTCTGCGGTCTCAGATTCATGCTTTTCATGGTCTGTTATGCGGTTTTCAACTACTTCATGGGAATACTCACGGACAATATCAAGAAAAGCAGTAAATCCCTCAGTGCATTTCCGCTTTTTATCGGAATAATTACTGATATCATGGTAATTTTCATGTTCAGGGCGGAATATATGTCATGGCTGAGAAATACTTTCGGATTCCCCGACAAATTTTTCCCTCTCGGAATTTCGTTTATAGTTCTTTCTTCAATAGGCTATCTTATTGACATATACTGCGGACGCATAAAATCCGAAAAAAATATTATAACTTTCGGGCTGTATATACTTATGTTCCCGAAATTTATCGCAGGTCCCGTATTGAGATACCATTCTTTTGTTAAAATAAACAAAAGCCGAAAATACGGGCTTTCCGAAATAGGAAAAGGGCTTGTTATCTTCATAAAGGGTCTTGCAAAAAAAATAATTATCGCCGATACCATGTATCGTTTATATAATGATGTCAGCAATATCGAAACTGAAAAACTCTGCGCCTTAAATGCATGGCTCGGAATAATCGCTTATATGCTTTGCCTTTATTTCACGCTTTCGGGGATGTGCGACATGGGAACGGGCATAGGCTACTGTTTCGGCTATCGTTTTCCGAACAGTTTCAATTATCCCATTTTCAGCAGTAAAATAAGATATTTCGCTTCAAAATGGCATATTCAGGTTGTGCGCTGGTTCAGGCTTTATATTGCAAAGCCTTTGTACAAACTCACAAAAAACAACTGGATAAGAAGAATCCTGTTTATATCTGCGTGGTGTCTTGCGGGATTCTGGTATACTTTCAGCATTAACGGTGCTGTCTGGGGCTGTCTTATGGGCATATCCATAACCTGCGAAAATTTCCTGATAAGAAAAAAACTCCTCAAAGCCACGGGAATAATATATACTTTTTTTATAGTATCGGTTCTTATGGCTTTTCTCGCAGGCGACAGCACAGGCGATTCCGTGAGATATATATTAATCATGTTCGGCGGAAACAGATTATTCGCTGACAGCATATCAATTTATTTTTTCAAGTCTTATGTTGTTCTTTTACTGCTTTCAATGTATGCCTCGACAGACCTTTTCAGAAATATGATACTGCGTTCGGGAAAATCAAAGCTTAAAACGGCTTTTTCGGTGATATCTCCCGTTATTGCGGTTTTACTGCTTATTGTATGCACGGCACTTATTTCATACAGGGGCGTTTCCGATATGATACCGATAAAACTTTAAGGGGGATTGTATGTCAAAAGTAATACACAAAATAATAGCTTTTGTTATCCTCCTTGTAATGGCATCGGTTTTCATACTCACAGTGACAAATGAAAACAATCTGCCTTTGAATTTTTCATTTTCTTCACTGGCGGACGGTGATTTTTTCAGGGACTTGGAAAACAGATTTACTTTAAATTTTTTCCGCAGGGATTTCTGGATTTCCTCAAAGGCAAAAATTGAATCGCAGATATGCGAAAAAGTCGTCAATGATGTTTATATAGGCGATGACAGGCTTTTAAATGCGGATATTCTCTCCTCGCCTTTTTACCTGTCAAATGCGGATATTGTAAATCAGTTTTCAAAGCAGAACGACAGTGCGGTTTATTTTGTTGCCGTTCCTACTTCTTCGGGAGTTTACAGCAATATTCTCCCTGAATATCTCACAGATGACACGGAAAAATTATGCATTGACAGCCTTTATTCAAGGCTTGAAAATAATATCCGCAGGATTGATGCATATAATATTCTTAAAAGACTTAACGAAAATTATATATATTTCAGGAGCGATACAAAATGGACAAGCTACGGGGCTTACTGCGTTTACAGAACCGTAATTCAGAAACTCGGCTTTCAGCCCTCTCCATATGATAAATATACAATAGAACACGTTACGGATAATTTTAAGGGGAATCTCTGGGAAAAATCACATTACATGAAATCAAAGCCCGATATTCTTGATATATATAATTACAATGACGGGGCTGAACTTGTTTCATGTACGGGTACTGACAATAAACTCAAAAGCCACAAAAAAGAACTCTATTACAGAAATGCTGTTGATTCAGATGATATGTACAGGCTTTATCTCGGCGAGGATATGCCCCTTGTGCAGATAAAAACTTCCGTCAACAACGAAAGAAAATTACTTGTCATCAAAGACAGTTTCGCAAACTGCTTTATTCCGTTTCTTATACAGCATTACAGCGTTATAGATGTGTTCTCCCCCGAATGTGCGGAGAAAAATATCAGCGATTTCGTGAATACGGAAGATTATGAACAGATATTGTTTTTGTTCGGAACAGACAGTCTCGGCACTGAAAATATTTTTTCAACAAAACTTTGAATCCCCCGCTTCTTTAAGCGGCAGACATTGTAAAACGGCAGTGGAGGGCGGAGTGAAACGGTATCCCCCATTGACAAGAGGGCAATCCATGCCTGAGAAAAGAAAATGGGTCATCTGTAAAAAACTTTACAGATGTAAAAAATGTCGTACTCATTAAACTATCGGCGTGGATTGAAACAACGCTTAAAGGCTGAATATTATAAAGGAGTGTAAAATTATGAGAGCTTTAATCACAGGTGCAACTTCGGGAATAGGCAAAAGTTTCGCAAAACGCCTCCACAAAAGAGGCTGGGAACTCGTCCTCACGGGAAGGAACGAAACCGTTCTCCTCGATATGCAGAGAAAACTCGGCAACAATACAATGATTATCCCTGCGGATTTGTCGGACAAAGATGAGGTTTTCAAGGTTTATAAGTTCTGCAAGGACAAGGATATTGACCTGCTTGTAAACAATGCGGGCTACGGCATATTCGGAAAATTTGACGAAACTGACCTCCGTGACGAAATAGACATGATAAATGTCAATATAACTGCAATGCATATCCTTGCAAAATTATTTTTAAGGGATTTCAAAAAGCACAACAGGGGCATTATTATAAATGTAGCCTCTACCGCAGGATTTCTCGCAGGTCCTCTGCTTTCGTCATATTATGCCTCAAAGAATTATGTTATAAGGCTTTCGCTTGCGATTGCGGAAGAATTAAGGCGTGACAGGTCAAATGTAAGTGTTACGGTTCTCTGCCCCGGACCTGTCGATACAAATTTCAATAACCGTGCGGGCGTAAATTTCAGCGTGAAACCCATATCCCCCGACTATGCGGCGGAATTTGCTTTAAGAAAAGCTTTTGCGGGTCAGGTTATAGCCATTCCGAAACTTTCCATGAAAGCAAGTATTTTTGTAAATAAATTTCTGCCTTACAGACTTAGTACGGCTATCGTTTACAATATTCAGAAAGCCAAAAAAAAAGACCCCTCCGCAAAGGCGGTCACTGAATGAGAGATGTAAGTTACAGGGTCGCTCTCGGCGGAATTGTCGCCTCCCTCTGTCTTATAGCGATGTTCCTTGCGGGAATACTCCCTGCCTTTTACCTTATACTGCCCATGATTGCGGGTCTGCTTATGATGATAATTGCTACCGAGGTCAGCACAAGCTGGGCTTTGCTGACCTATATAGCCGTAGGTCTTTTGTCCTTGCTGATAACTGCCGACAAAGAGGCTGCGCTTATTTTCATAATGCTTTTCGGACATTATCCCATACTGCGGTTTTACCTGCAAAAAATGCATTTCAAAGCTGTGCGTTTTCTGATAAAAATTATAATTTTTAATATATGCGTTCTGAGTTTCTTTTATATCACCGTGTATATTTTCGGTATCAGGGAAATGATTGAACAGTTTGACGAGTTCGGAAAATACGGCGGTCTTATCATGCTTTCAGTCTGCAATATTATATTCGTTCTCTATGACTATAACCTCGGAATGTTCTGGTATCTCTACAAAAAGCACCTCATGCCAAAATTCAAAAGGAAAAAATAGCCGAACTTTTTGATATAATCCCCTTAGAGTAGACACACGAAAAAAACAAAAGTGTGAAAACTCTAAGGGGGTTATTTTATGCCAAGAAGAAGTAAACTAACGGATGAAGAACGGATAGCTGCGGTACAAGAATATCTGAATGGAGAAGGC
>JAFYFU010000127.1 GCA_017543595.1 Ruminococcus sp.
CTGATTCTCAGAAAAAGATATAAGACAAGCATGAAAAGAAGTATATGCAGATATGCCAATATAGGTCTGCTCGGACTTATGATATTTTTCGGATTTATGCTTTTGTGGCTCTTGTTTACCATGATTTATGACTTTGCCTTATACGGTCATCAGATAAGCATTATGGAACTTATCTCAAATATAAAAAATACAGGGTCTTTGTTCTCTGTTGTGCTTTTTCCTGTTGCACTGCTTATTTCTGTTGTTATTTCGGGAAGCAATATAATTTTGCTTAAACGTGAAGGTATAAGCTGGCGCAATATGCTTGGATTCTTTCTCGGATTCTTCATATGTATCGCAACTTTTATTCCTGTTTTCGGAACTTTTATTTTTTCGAGCATGGGAATAGATATATTCAATGAGAGAGGGCTTGGTCTTGCTTTTCTGGATATATTTGAATTTGTATCCTCAATATTTATCGCATATCTTGAATGTCTACTGCTTGGTACGGTCATTTCGGGAATAATCGCCGCAAAGCATATTCCGAAATTTGACAAGGATTATATTCTGATTCTCGGCTGTCAGATTAACAAGGACGGCACTCTTACAAAACTTTTGCAGTCAAGGACGGACAGGGCTGTTGAATTTGCTAAAATGCAGAAAGATGCAAACGGCAGGGATATTGTTTTCGTCCCGTCAGGCGGTCAGGGAAGCGATGAAATCATGCCCGAAGCGGAAGCTATAAAAAATTACCTCGTTTCAACGGGTATAAGCGAGGATAAAATCCTTGTTGAAAATAAATCCGTCAATACTTATCAGAATATTAAATTTTCTTACAATCTCATAAAAGAACAGAACGAAAATGCAAATATAGCACTCTCAACCACAAATTACCACGTTTTCAGGGCGGGCTGTATCGCAGATGACCAGAATATCAAAATAGAAGGCATAGGCGCAAAAACTAAATCCTATTTCTGGATAAACGCTTTCATAAGAGAATTTATTGCAACTCTCAACACTGAAAAACGAAATCATATGCGTGTTATGGTGTCTGTGATGATTTTTTCCTTTATCCTTGAATTTTTTATCTGGTATTGCAGAAATATCTGATTTACTTCCCCGTGATACGGGGATTTTTTATTCAAAAAACTTATTTCATTATATGCTTGATTTTTTTTCGGATAAATGCTATAATAGTATTATATTATGAAAACGGAGGAGTTTTTATGTTATCCGATATAGAAATAGCTCAGAACGCTAAAATGAAAAAAATTACCGAAATCGCTTCTCAGCTCGGTATAGACGAAAAATATCTCGAACCCTACGGGCATTATAAGGCTAAACTCTCGGAAAGCCTTTATTCGGGACTTGCTTTCAGACCTGACGGAAAACTTATTCTCGTTACTGCAATAAATCCCACTCCCGCAGGCGAGGGAAAAACTACCGTAAGTGTCGGTCTTGCACAGGCTATGGGTAAAATAGGCAAAAAAGCCGTTCTTGCCCTGCGTGAACCCTCTCTCGGTCCTGTATTCGGAATAAAGGGCGGTGCGGCAGGAGGCGGTTACTCTCAGGTTGTCCCTATGGAAGATATTAACCTCCACTTTACAGGAGATATGCACGCAATTACCGCCGCAAACAATTTACTCTGCGCCATGATTGACAACCATATCCAGCAGGGAAACGAACTCCGCATTGACCAGAGAAGAATTTTATTCAAGAGATGTATGGATATGAATGACCGTGCATTGAGAAATATTGTTGTCGGTCTCGGCGGAAAAGCCAACGGAATACCCCGTGAGGACGGTTTCAATATAACTGTTGCATCGGAAATTATGGCTATACTCTGTCTCTCAGCTGATTTGGCTGATTTGAAGAAAAGACTTGAAAATATTCTCATAGGCTATAATCTTGACGGTGAACCCGTATTCGCACAGCAGATAGGCTGCTGCGGTGCTATGACTGCCCTGCTTAAAGACGCTTTAAAGCCCAATCTCGTGCAGACACTTGAAAATAATCCCGTACTCATTCACGGCGGACCTTTTGCAAATATCGCTCACGGCTGTAATTCCGTAAGGGCTACAAAACTCGCTCTCAAACTCGGTGACTACTGTATCACGGAGGCAGGTTTCGGTTCTGACCTCGGTGCAGAAAAATTCTTTGACATAAAGTGCCGTTTTGCAGGACTTTCTCCGTCATGCGTTGTACTTGTCGCAACCGTAAGGGCTTTGAAGTACAACGGAAAAGTCCCCAAAGACGAACTTTCAAAGGAAAATATGTGGGCTTTGGAAAAAGGTATCGAAAACCTCAGAACACATATCGAAAATATGCATAAATTCCATGTTCCCGTTGTCGTTGCAATAAACAGATTCCATACGGATACAGATGCCGAAATTGAATTTGTTAAAAAATTCTGCAATGAGATGGGCGTTGAAGTTTCCATGTGCGAAGTTTTCGCAAAAGGCGGTGAGGGCGGTAAAGACCTCGCAAATAAAGTCTGCGATACTATCGCTCTTTGTGAGGACAATAACGACAAATTCCGTCCGCTTTATTCAACCGAACTCTCCATAAAAGAGAAAATTGAGAAAATCGCAAAGGAAATTTACCGTGCAGACGGCGTTTCCTATACCGCTCAGGCTGAAAAGGCAATAAAGGAAATAGAAAAAATCGGTTTCAGAAATATCCCCGTCTGTGTCGCAAAAACTCAGTATTCCCTCTCGGATAACCCCGCACTCCTCGGAAAACCGAAACATTTTAATATTACTGTCCGTGATGCAAGAGTTTCCGCAGGCGCAGGCTTTGTCGTAATCTATACGGGAGAAATTCTCACTATGCCCGGACTGCCTAAAAAGCCCTCCGCATTGAATATAGACTGCGACAATAACGGCAATATAAGCGGACTGTTCTGATTATGGAAAAAATTATAACACATTCCCGTGAGGAAACCGTAAAACAAGGCGAAATTTTCGGGAAAACTCTTAAAAAAGGCGATGTTGTCGCTTTCAAAGGCGGTCTCGGAGCAGGAAAAACCGCTTTCACTTCGGGACTTGTTGCAGGTGCCGGTCTTGAAAATGCTGAGGTGAGTTCCCCGACTTTCGCCCTCGTAAATGAATATATCGGAGATAAAATAAATATATATCATTTCGATATGTACAGGATAGTAAGTGAGGAAGGTCTTGAATCTACGGGATTTTTTGACTATGACTTTGAAAATAATATCGCTGTTATCGAATGGTCTGAAAATATCGCAGAATTTCTCCCGAAAAATACTATTTTTGTAGTTATTACACCGACAGGCGAAAACGACAGGGAAATAACCATAGAGAGGATTATATAATATATGCTGATACTTGGAATTGATACATCGGGAAAAAATGCGTCCTCTGCAATTTTCGACACCGAAAAAGAAGTTTTCCTCGCAGAAAATACCGTCTGTACGCAGAAAACCCATTCTCAGATTATTATGCCGATTGTTAAAAATATTTTGGCTCAGACGGACAAAACTTTGCAGGATATAGATTTAATCGCCGCCGCTGACGGTCCCGGGTCTTATACGGGTCTCAGAATAGGCATTTCCGCAGTAAAAGCCATGTCTTTTGCCCTTGATGTGAAATGCTGCGGAGTTTCAACTCTCAAAGCCCTCGCATATAATAATATAGCTTTCAAAGGCGTTATATGCTCTGTAATGAAGGCAAGGGCTGAACTTGTGTATGCCTGTGTCTACAAAAGTGACGGCTACGCCCTGAAAAATCTCTGCGATGAGAAAATTTTCTCCCGTGACGAACTTGCGGAATTTATAGCCATGAACGGAAAAGAAACTCTCCTCTGCGGTGACGGTTCGGCGGATTTCTTCACCGATTACCGTTCGCCTATGTTCATTATAGCACCTCCGCATACACGCCTGCAAAATGCCTGCGGAGTATGCCTTGCGGCTCTTTCTGAAAAATCCGTGACCGCAGACGAACTCGAAGTTTCCTATCTGCAAAAGGTTAAAGCAGAAAAAGATTTGGAGGACAGAAAAAATGGCGTTTGACAGCAGTAAAATTCAGAAAATTTCTGAAATAATCAAAGAAATTGCAGACCTGCTCCGTGACGAAAAAAATAATGACAGAATAAATTTTCTCAAAATCCAGCTTGAAAATATAACGGGAAAAGAAAATATTGATGTGGATAATTTCCGTGACTTCTGGGGCTTTACAAGTGCGGAATCCATAGCCGAAAGACTTCTCATGCCCGAAGCAAAAAAATTAAATCTTTCAGATGAGAGAATTACCGAAATTATTAAAAAAATCTGTCTCTGCGACTACTCGGAAGCGGAAACGGATTACTGGATTGAGGTTCTTGAAAAGGAAACGGGTCTTTGTGTCAGCGATTATATATATTTTCCCGACACAAAAGGACTTGAACTTACTGCAACAGAAGAAGAAATAGCAAAGGCTGTTCTTCTCGACAGAAAATTATAAAATTTAATAATTTTAAACAGGAGGAAATTTTCGCCCTTGTCATGAAAGTGAACGCAGCATAGCGGAGTGAACGAAATGACAAGACTATAAAAGGCGAAAATTGACGATTTTAAATAGGAGTTGATAAAATGATTGCTATTGGCTGTGACCATGCAGGCGTTGAAATGAAAAATACTGTCATAAAGGAATTATCCGAAAAAGGCTTTGAATTTCTTGACATGGGTACGGACGGTCAGCCCTGCGATTATCCCGTTATCGCTAAGGCTGTCTGCGAAAAGGTTCTTTCGGGCGAATGTGATAAGGGAATTTTAATCTGCGGTACGGGCATAGGTATGTCTATCGCCGCAAATAAATTCAAGGGTATAAGGGCTGCTTTATGCAGCGATTCTTTCTCTGCAAAGTTTACAAGACTGCACAACGATTCAAATGTAATGTGCATGGGCGCAAGAGTTCTCGGTGTGGGTCTTGCAGTCGAACTCGCTGAAATATTCCTCACAACAGGCTTTGAGGGCGGCAGACATCAGAGAAGAATTGACCTGATAACAGAAATAGAAAATTTAAAATAAGGAGGTGTTTCAGGTGGCAGATTTACATATCATAAATCACCCGCTTGTACAGCACAAAATTTCACTTTTAAGAGATAAAAACACAGGAACAAAGGAGTTTCGTGAACTCGTTTCCGAACTGGCTATGCTTATCGGATATGAGGCTACAAGAGATTTACCCCTCAAAGAAATCGAAATCGAAACTCCCGTGGCAGTCGCAAAGACAAAAGTAATTTCAGGCAGAAAACTTGCAGTTGTTCCCGTACTCCGTGCGGGTCTCGGAATGGTTGACGGCGTGACAAGCCTTGTCCCCGCCGCTAAAATCGGTCATATAGGACTTTTCCGTGACCCCGACACGCATACTTCCGTTCAGTATTACTCAAAGCTCCCCGATGACATTGCAGAACGTGATGTTATAATCGTTGACCCGATGGTTGCAACAGGTCATTCGGCAAATTCGGCAATTGAAGTAATTAAGGGCAAAGGCGTGAAGAATATAAAATTCATGTGCATAATCTGCTCTCCCGAAGGCATAAACGCTGTCAGGGAAAAGAATCCCGATGTTGAAATCTATGCAGGCGTAGTTGATGAAGGTCTTAACGAAGATAAATATATCGTTCCGGGAGTCGGTGACGCAGGCGACAGAATTTTCGGAACAAAATAACAAAAAAGGCTGTACGTTTCCGTACAGTCTTTTTATATGCATTATTCGGTTATTTTTCTTGCCTCTATGTAAAATCTCTTGTCATCTGCATGACCCATTGAGAAAGTTTTTCTCGGAAGCGCACCGTCTGCTATTACAGTCGGGAAAAGCTGTGATTTGTCCATATCGGGAAGTATGAACGCAAGACCCTTGTGCCTGAGTGCAAGATTTTTAACATTTTCGATTCCGTGGATATAGTCAATCTTTCCGCCGTTGTTTTTAATATATTCGTCAAGGAAATTCTGGAGAGAGCCTACCGAAAGATTTGAGGAAGTATTTCCGATATAGACTTTCTTTTCGGTGTTCTCGGAGAAGTATGTGAAATACTGTTCGGACTGAGTATCCGAAAGTGCAAGCTTTTCAGTCATTTCATTTATCAGCTTTTCGTTGTCAACGTCATAGACAAGGCGGTAAATAGCCTCAAATTTGAGTGCATCGCTGTGGAGGTTCACTATCTCGGCGAGGGCGTATCTTGCAGGGTGGTTTGATAAATCCTTGTCGGGGTTTGCCTTTTTAAGCTGTTCGTAAAATTCCTTTGCAGTTGCAAGAGAATGATTTCCGTCACCCATAGCATAGAGAAGTACGGGGGTATCTTTCAAGCCGTATTTCTCGGAAAAAGCATCAGGGTCTGCAAGGGCGGAAAGTGCCTTGTCAATGAGTTCCTGAGTGTTTCCGTCAATGAGATAACCGCTTACTTCTCCGCCGTTCTGCATAAGCTTTGTATCATAGAGCTTTTCAAGTTTATTCTTGTCTATTGCGGAAAATACGGTGTCTTTCTCATCATCAACAAGTATCATTATGTGTGGAAGTTCAAGGGGTGCGCCCTGACGGACTTTTATTCTCGGAGGGATTCTCTCAATTACGGTTGCCTCGGTAGCCCTTACTTCGGAAGTGCTTCCCTTTGAGAAATCATATTTTTCAAGGTCAATTGCACCTATTATGCCTTTTCTGAGTATGCCGTTGCTCTGGATTCTTTCAACATAAACCATTGAATTTTTATATTCGGTAAAAATATTTTCACTGATATACTTGTCCATAGACTTATGGATATTTTCTATTCTCTCCGAAACATCGGAATTTTCGAGATAGATTTCGGGGAGGACAAGGTTTAAGGTTGAGGGTGAATCACCGACTTTTTCATAAACGCTGTCCCAGTATTCGGGTTCGCCCGTGTACTGGTCGCAGGCAATAACTGCCCATTTTTCCATGTTTGTGTTTTTGTTCGGGATAAGAATATCCGCACTTCCGAAAGCTGTTGAATTCATACAAATTCTCCTTTATATATTAAATTTTTTTAATTCCTGACAAAGCCTTGAAACAGGCAGTCCGACAACATTGAAATAATCGCCGTTTATTTTTTCAACCAAAAGACAGCCTTTTCCCTGTATTCCGTAACCGCCTGCCTTGTCGTATGGTTCTTTTGTGGAGGCATAATTGATTATTTCCTCCCCTGAAAGATTCCTGAAAGTAACGTCCGTGACAACGGAAAAGCTTAATTTTTTCTCTTTGCTGATTATTGTACAGCCTGTAACAACCTGATGGGTTTTCCCCGAAAGCATATGCATATATTCAATGCACTGATTAAAATTTTCGGGCTTTCCGAGAATTTTGTCTTCGCATACAACGGTTGTATCACAGCCGATAATCACATCATCGGGAAATTTTTCAAAGACTGCATTTGCCTTTATTTCCGAAAGATATTCGGACGCAGAAAGAACAGGTATGTCATCGGGGATATTTTCCTCAACTTTTGCGGGAAAAGCTATGAAATTTTCCGTAATGTAAAGAAGGAGTTCCATTCTTCTCGGTGAAGCCGAGGCAAGAATAAGACTCATATCATCACTCCTTGTTTTTTATTTTTTCCGAAATATTCTGTATAACTTTGCTGTCGCTGTCGGATTTTATTTTAAATTCCGTCCTTGAATAGAAATTGTCGTTTACGTCCCAGAGGACAGGAATAAAGCCGTAATCGACAGCCATGTTTAAAATTTTATTCATATACTCGGAAGATGTGCCGTTCTGATTTTTTTCAAAATGACTTTTATCATAGATTGAAGTACATTCACCGACAAAAACAGGAATTTTTTCAGATGTAAAAGCATTTTTGAGCTTTTCGCACTGTTCCTCGCTGTAAGACAGCCAGTATTCACCGCCGACTTCACTTGACCAGTAGGGAACGTTGTCTATATAATGAACGGAAACCATGAGCCTGTCCTCTGCGGTATCATAAGGCATTTTGAACAATGCCCTTGTTGTATTGTCAATATTCGTCCAGTAGCCCGAAACAATAAGCATACGCTTTTCATTGTTTCCGCCTGTTTTTCTGACGGAATCGACAAAATGCTGATTCATGGCATTTACATAGGCGTAAGTTTCCATTTCACCAAGTGTCGTGCCGTCCTGCGGAGTGCCGAGTGCTTCATTGAATCCCTCAAATATTAAATAGTCGGAATAGTCCTTGAAATATTCGGCTATCTGCGTCCATACATTGTCAACTATGTCATAGACCTCTGCCTGTTCGTGATTTTTCACAAGAAATTCGTCATAGTGATGAATGTTTATAACGGCATAGAGTTCGTCTTTAAGGCAGTAATCAACAATTTCCTTTACACGGGCGATATAGTCGGAATTTATTTTATATTCCCCGTCATCTTTCATCATATTGCCCCAGTAGACAGGTATGCGGACAGTGTCAAAGCCTGCGTTTTTCATGCCGTCAATACATTCCTGAGTTGTAACGACAGCACCCCAGCATTTTTCATAGTCCTGCGGAGTATCCCCGACTTTTGAAGCCCCCGAGGTTTTATTGCCTGTATCCTGCCAGTAAGCCTCCATAGTATTTCCGAGATTTATTCCCACGCCCATTTCCTTTACATAGTCCATAGCCGAGAGATTGTCCCTCATTTCCGCCTGTCCGCATGAACAAAGGGAAAAAACAGTACATACCGCCGCAAAAGCTGTGAATATCCTTGCTTTCATAATATCATACCTTTCATGTCAGCGAATTAATACTCATATATTATAACATAATTCAAATGATTTGTAAACCGTAAAGACAATATTTTTTCCTCAAATGTGAATAAATACATGAAAACAGTTAATATTTCTGTAAAAATAAAATTTTTTCGGGTTTTGTATTGATAAATCCAAAAGAAAGTGCTATAATGTAATATATGTTTTTGTATTAAATAGGAGGGTCTTTATGACTAAGAATGTAACTGAAATATTCTCGGAAAACGTTTTTAACGAAAAGGTAATGAAATCCAGACTTCCGAAAAATGTCTATAAGAATTTCATAAACACTGTCACAAACGGCGATACTCTCGATATGACTACCGCCGACATAGTTGCAAACACTATCAAGGAATGGGCTATCGAAAAGGGCGCAACCCATTATACTCACTGGTTTCAGCCTCTCACGGGTTCGACTGCCGAAAAGCACGACTCTTTCATAAGCCCTGCCCCAAACGGTATGGCAATTATGGAATTTTCGGGAAAAGCCCTTGTAAAAGGCGAACCTGACGCTTCTTCCTTCCCGTCAGGCGGTCTGAGACAAACCAGCTCCGCAAGAGGATATACGGCATGGGACCCGACTTCATATTGTTTTGTCAAGGAGGGAAGCCTTTACATACCGACTGTATTTTTATCCTATACCGGCGAAACTCTCGACAAGAAAACTCCTCTGCTCCGTTCAATGGACGCTCTCAGCAAAACTGCTGTTGAATTTTTAAAGCTTTTCGGAAACGAAAAAGTTACAAGAGTTACTTCGACTGTCGGCGCAGAACAGGAATATTTCCTTATAGACAAGGAAATGTATGACAAGCGTGAGGATTTGATTCTCACGGGAAGAACTCTTTTCGGCGCAAAGCCCCCCAAGGGTCAGGAGCTTGATGACCAGTATTTCGCAAATCTCCGCCCGAGAATCGCCGCATATATGGCTGACCTCGATGAAGAACTCTGGAAACTCGGAATATATTCAAAGACAAAGCACAACGAAGTTGCACCTGCACAACACGAAATGGCTCCCATTTTCACAACTTCAAACCTCGGCACAGACCAGAATGAACTTGCTATGGAAGTCATGGAAAAAGTCGCTCTGAAACATAATCTTGTGTGCCTGCTCCACGAAAAACCCTTTGAGGGCGTAAACGGCTCAGGAAAACACAATAACTGGTCTATGGCTACGAATGACGGGCAGAATCTCCTTGACCCCGGTGACACTCCCATGGAAAATCTGCAATTTTTAACTATTCTCTGCGCTTTGATAAAGGGCATTGACGAATATGCAGACCTTATGAGAATTTCCGCTGCCTCGGCAGGAAATGACCACCGCCTCGGCGCAGATGAAGCTCCCCCCGCAATTGTTTCAATGTTCCTCGGTGAAGAACTCGATGCGGTTTTAAAGGCTATTGAGGAAGATACTGTTTTCAAGACGGAAACCCAGACTTTTGAAATCGGTATAAATGCTCTCCCCTCTTTCCCGAAAGATTCAACGGACAGAAACCGTACATCTCCTTTTGCCTTTACGGGCAACAGATTTGAATTTCGTATGGTTGGTTCGTCAGACAATATAGCCTGCCCGAATGCCCTGCTGAATACGATAGTTTCAGAAGAATTAAGCCAGTTCACGGAAATGCTTTCACCTTTCAAGGGAAAAGAAAATTTTGAAAGCGAAGTTAAGAAACTCCTCAAATCCGTCCTCAAAGAACACAGAAGAATTATTTTCAACGGTGACGGCTACTCCCTTGAATGGGTTCAGGAAGCTAAACGCAGAGGTCTGCCGAATTATCCCTCAACTGTTGACTGTATGCCTCATTACACAGATGAGAAAAATATGTATATATTCAAAAAATTCGGAATCTATTCCGAAAGCGAACTCAATGCAAGAACAGAAGTTCTCCTCGAAACTTATTCAAAGACAATACGCATTGAAGCCCGCACAATGATTGAAATGGCAAGAAAACAGCTTATCCCCGCTACCCTTGAATACGTTCACCGCCTGAGTGAAGCTATCGCCGTTAAGAATCAGATAAATATTTCATCATGCACGGAACAGAAAATGGCTGAACGCCTCAGCGACCTCGCAGACGCTTTCTACGATTCAACAAATAACCTCGAAGTTCAGGTGAACAAAGCCTGCGAAGTCAAGAACATTCCCGAACAGGCTCGTTTCTTCCATGACAAGGTTCTCGCTGAAATGGAGCGTATGCGTACAACAGCCGATACAATCGAACGCATTATGCCGAGTTCGCACTGGCCTATCCCCGACTACTCACAGATGATTTACAATGTCTGATTAAAAATCAGGAAACAAAAAGACAGCAGGATAATTAATTTTCTCACAAAAAAGAAAAGAAAGGAAAATATCATGAATGAAAACAAAGACAAAAAAAAGTTTGAAAGAACGACTTTCCCCAAAAGAGCAGTTATCACAGGCGGTATGCCATACGGTAACAAGGAACTTCATTTCGGACACGTGGGCGGTATGCTCGTATTTGCTGATACATACGCAAGATTTCTGCGTGACAGAATCGGCAAGGAAAACGTTATATTCGTAAGCGGTACCGACTGCTACGGCTCTCCCATTGCGGAGGGCTGGCGAATCAAACACGAAAAAGGCGAATTTGACGGTTCTCTTGAAGAATTTGTAGCCTCCAACCACGAAAAGCAAAAGAAAACCCTTGAATCCTACGGTATCTCCCCGAACCTTTTCGCTGCATCGGGTCTCGGACGTTCAAAGGAAATCCATGCGGAAGTTACCGATTGGTTTATTAAATCTCTCCACAAAAAAGGACAGTTAAATCAAATAACTACCATGCAGTTCTTTGACGAAAAAGCAGGCGTTTTCCTCAACGGCAGACAGGTTATAGGAAAATGCCCCGTAGAAGGCTGTACCTCAGAAAAAGGCTATGCTGACGAATGTGACCTCGGTCATCAGTATATGCCCGAAAACCTCCTGAATCCCGTAAGCACACTCACAGGGGAAACTCCCTCCATGAGACCCGTCACAAACTGGTATTTCAAACTCCGTGACTACGAAAAGCTTATGCAGGAATGGGTATCCGAATTGCAGAAAAGAAAAGATGTCCGCCCCGTTGTATGCAAAACTATTTCGGAATTTCTCAAACCCCCCGTTATCTATGTAAAGAGAGAATTTGAGGAAAAATATTTTGAACTCAAAGATTCAATGCCCGAACACAACTACATTGAAGAACCTAAAAAGCCCTCGTTTACCATTGAATTTAAGGAACTTTCCGACTGCGACAAGGCTTGCAAGATTCTCACCGAAAACGGCATAAGGTACAGAACAGGCAAAACTCTCGTTCCGTTCAGGCTTACGGGAAATATCGAATGGGGTGTTCCTGCACCTGTCCTTGACGGCGTTGAGGGTCTGACAGTCTGGGTATGGCCCGAATCTCTCTGGGCTCCCATATCATTTACCGAAACCTACCTCGAAAAAATCGGCAGAAACCGTGAGGAATGGAAAGACTACTGGTGCAGTAAGGATTCAACCGTTTATCAGTTCATAGGTCAGGATAATATCTATTTTTACGGCGTTGCACAGCTCGGTATGTGGATGGCACTGCAGGGTAAGGACATTTCCGAAATGTCCCCGACAGATACGAAGGACTGCCTTACTATGCCTGTGCTGGTAGCAAACCATCATATACTCTTCCTTGATAAGAAGGCATCCTCCAGCGGGTCGGTAAAGCCTCCTATGACAGACGAGCTCCTTGACTACTACACAGCGGAGCAGCTCAGGATGCACTGGCTGGGTCTCGGTCTCGGTCAGAGGAGCGTATCCTTCCAGCCGAAGCCTCTCGATCCCGATGCGGATGAGAAGGAGAGCGATCCCGTAACAAAAGAGGGATTCCTGCTCTCAAATGTTTTCAACAGGATAATC